>JAAXHF010000250.1 GCA_012271025.1 Deltaproteobacteria bacterium
GAGTTGGGGCTCGACTACGCCGCCCTGCAAGACCTCAATCCCCAGTTGGTCTACTGCGCGGTGAGCGCCTTTGGCGACAAGGGACCGCTACGGAATCTGCCCGGGGCCGAGCTGGTCATTCAGGCCATGGCCGACTACACCAACTCGCTGGGCCGGATTGGCGAGCCGCCGGTGCGCTTGGGCACCGACGTGGCCAGTCTCAGCACCGGCGTATTTGTCTCTCAGGCGGTTACGGCCGGCCTGTTCCACCGCCTGCGCACGGGTCAGGGCCAGCGCGTGTCGGTCAGCATGCTGGGCACCCTGTTGCACATGCGGGGCATTATGTGGACGTCGATGACCGACCCGGACGACTGGTACGGCTTCCACCTCGACAACTACACCAAGCCGCCCGATGAGGGCTATAAGACCAAAGACGGTCACGTCTTTTTCAGCCTGCGGCGGGGCAGCAGCGAAGACTGGGACCGACTCCTGATTTCGCTCGGCATGGAGGACTGCCTGGCCGACCCTCGTTTTGACGACTTTGGACGCGAAGCGACCGGGGTGGGCCGCTATGTGGCCGAGGTCAAGCCGATCTGGGAGCGCGCCTTTGCCCAGCGCAGCAACGCCGAGATCGTCCGGCTGATCCACGAGTTTCAGGGCGACGCGGTGCCGTTTACCACCTACACCAGCGTGTTTCAGCATCCCCAGGTCGAGGAGCTGGACGTCGTGCGCCAGATCAGGCGTCCGAACGCCGAGCCGTTTGAGACGATTGGGCCGGTGTGGCGTTTCTCAGACACCCCGGCCGCGGTGCACAGCCCGCCGCCCGACCTGGGCCAGCATACCGACGAGATTCTTCGCCAGTTGGGCTACAGTACGGACGAGATTCGGGACCTGAGAGCGGCGCGTGTCGTCGGCTGACCGGGACGACGATGAGCCTCCCGGACGGCACAACCGGAGGTCGGCTTGTATTGAGGTCGGGAACCCCGTAAGCTGAGGCCCACACTCGGCGAGCACGGTTGGCTTGGTTCAGAAAAGATGAGGCTCATGGAATCCTGCTTACGCTTCCAGGAGCTTTTTCATGCCCTCTGAGGGGGAGAGTATGGCACGCGCAAAACAGGGCGATACGGTACGCGTTCACTACACTGGAAAACTCGATGACGGCACGGTCTTTGACTCCTCTGCGGGTAAGGCCATGCTCGAGTTTACGATTGGCAAAGGCCAGCTGATTTTCGGTTTTGAAAAGGCGGTCGCCGGGATGAGTCCCGGTGAGTCGGTCACGGTGGACATTCCGGCCGCCGAAGCCTACGGTGTGCGCCGCCCGGAGATGGTGGCTGAACTCAACCGCAGCCAACTCCCCAAAGAACTTGAGGTCAAAATCGGCCAGCGTCTCCAGATGCGCCAAAAAGGGGGACAGGCGCTGGTGGTGAAGGTCACCGCCCTGTCCGAAACAAAGGTCACGCTTGACGCCAACCACGAGTTGGCCGGCAAAGATCTGACCTTCGATATCGAGTTGGTCGAAATCGCCTAGCCCACCGGCTGGACCGGCCACGCTCCGACGGGGAGCCCCGCGTAGGGTCAGGCGAACTCGGCGATCGACAGCACCAGCCGGACCAGATCCGCCTGCCGCGAGATGGCCTGCTTGGTGTAAATCTGCCGTAGGTGCCAATGGATGGAGCTTTCTTGCCGTCCCGTGGCGGTGGCAATCTCGCGCACCGTGCGGCCTTCGGTCAACCAGACCGCGATCCGACTCTCGGCCGGCGTCAGCCCCAGGGTCGTGGCGACCAGGTTGGGATCAATCCGGGGGCGATTGCCCGGCTCGACCAGCAGCACCAGCACGGCAGTGCGTTGGGTTCCGAAGTCCGGCTGGCGTAGGCTCACGGGTTTGACGTGGACCACGAACTGCGGCAACACCGAGGTGCGGCGCAGCAGCATGGACCCACTGACGGCGCTGGCGGCTGGCAGCGCGGCGGCCACCAGCCGCTCAAGCCGGGCCTGGTCAGCCGGTGCGCGGGCGCGCAGCACCCCGTCTCGGTCCGACAGCCCATCGCCACGGCGCAGGATGTCGCGGGCGCGGTCATTGGCGGCAACGATCCGTCCGTGTCGGTCCAGGTGGATGACGCCGGTTCGCGTGTTGTCGAGCAGGCCGGTCACGGACGCGCCGAGCGCTTCAGTGCGGGTCAACGCCTGGCGGACGCGGACAAATTGCCGGATATGGGGCAACAGCCCTCTCATCAGCGCGACCTGCGGAGCTTCCCAACCGCCCGGGGCAACCGGGTCTGCGGTGACCCAGGCGTAGTGGGAGCCATCCAGCCCGTCCAGGCGTGCCCTCAAGCCATCCTGGCCGCTGAACCGGCGCAGTCCCTCTTGGTAGGCGGGTGAGGTCTTCAACTCCTCGGCAGTGTACAGGTCATGGGTGTGAACCAGGCGGCTGTCGGGCAGTTGCCGGAAGCGCTGCACGCTCTCGTCTATGGGATGATAGATGTCGAGGTACTCGCGCTCCCAGTCTTCGCGGCGTTCCCCCCGGTAGTAGAGCCCGAGGAAAAGAGCCCGGACATCGTCCTTGGGGCCTTCGCCGACCAACAGGGCATTGCCTTGCATGCCGCAGGCCTCGTCAATCAGGGCCGAAGTGGCCGGCCATAGGGCATCATCAAGCATGGCGTCGTATAACGATGCCAGGATGCGTTCGAACGCGTCTTGGTCGCTCATGAC
>JAAXHF010000394.1 GCA_012271025.1 Deltaproteobacteria bacterium
CTGCCGTTTCAGGCCGTGTGGCAGGATATCGGCATCCTGGCCTGCATGGGCACCCTCCAGGGTGGTCTGGGTTGCCTGCTCATGACAATGGCGGCGCGATACATTACCGCGGTTGAAGTCAGCCTCCTGGCGCTCCTGGAAACGATCCTTGGTCCGCTGTGGGTGTGGATCGGTGTGGGAGAACGGCCCAGCGATCTCGCCATTGTTGGCGGCGTGGTGGTGGTTGCCTCGTTGGCGCTGAATGAACTCCTGGGCCTGTACCGACAGGGCCGCACAGTGGAAGCACCGCTGCCCTCGGGTCAATCTGCAGGTCAACCCGTGTGATCTCGTTTATCATTCCCGCCTATAACGAGCAGGCCAACATTGGCCGGACGCTCCAGGCTCTGCACCAGGCCGTCCCGTCCTTAGGCGCAGCCTATGAAATTTTAGTAGTGGACGATGCCTCGACCGACCGGACCGCTTCGCTCGCTGCGGCCGGTGGGGCGCGCGTCCTTGCGGTCAGAAATCGTCATATTGCGGCAACCCGTAACGCCGGAGCGCGTGCGGCAAAGGGGGAATATCTCTTCTTTATTGACGCGGATACCTGGGTCAACGCGCCCCTTCTCTGCGCAGCCGTACGAACCCTCCAGCAGGGGGCGGTGGGTGGCGGCAGCCGGTTTCGCTTTGACCGGCCGCTACCGTGGCATGGCAAAATCGCCGAGCGCATCGTGCCGCCGCTCTACAGTTTGGCCGGGCTGGCCAGCGGAAGTTTTCTGTTTTGTACCCGGTCCGCCTTTGAGGCCGTGGGCGGTTTTGACGAGAGGCGCTACGCGTCGGAAGAAGTCTGGCTGAGTCTGGCACTCCGCAAACGGGGCAGATTCATGATCCTGCGCGAGCACGTCATCACATCAGGCCGCAAACTCCGGGTGTATTCGCTCCGAGAGACGTTTCGGTTGTTCGGCTATCTGCTCCGCACGGGTCCGCGGGCCCTGCGTCAACGCGAGGGGCTGGAGTTCTGGTATGGTGAGCGGCGGGCGGATACGACCAAACCGGAGGAGGGCGGCTGATCTCCCCTCCCGTTCAGCTTTGAGAAATCAAAAAATCCCCTCTCGGGAGGGAAAGAGGAAACGTGTCAACATCTACCTGTTCTGTTGAAGGACACGCTTCCTCTTTGTGCCGCGCAGCGGCGGGGTGGATTTGCTCGCAGGTGCGCTCTAGGAACCCACCCCGGCCCTTCGGGCCACCCCTCCCGAGAGGGGATGAGGGACCTTAGGCACAGACCGGCGGCAGTTTCTCGATCCACGGCTGGGCCTGTTCAAGCTGCGCCGCAACGCTGAGCAACATATCTTCCCGTCCGTACGCAGGCATGAGGTGCACACCAACCGGCAGGCCGTCCTCACTCCAATGCAAGGGCAGGGAAATCCCCGGCTGGCCGGTCACATTCCCAACCGGAGTATACGGGATCAGGTCGATTATCCGCCGATACACCTCGGCCGGTTCGGCCGCGGCGCTGCATAATTGACCCAAAGGCGGCGCCGGCGAACTCAGGGTCGAGGTGAGGAGCAGGTCAAACTCGTCGGCCCACCAGGCGGCGAGACGCCGTTCCCAGCG
>JAAXHF010000168.1 GCA_012271025.1 Deltaproteobacteria bacterium
TCGAACCCCTGTTACCGGCGTGAGAGGCCGGCGTCCTAACCGCTAGACGATGGGACCTGGAAGCTGAGGTGGTAGGACTCGAACCTACAATCGCCTGATCCAGAGTCAGGTGGCTTACCAATTAGCCCACACCTCAACAGCCCAAAAAATAAAGAACCGCCGGGCCGAAGTCAAGCCGAAATCTGTCCTTTTCCCGTCCCCAGGGTCGCCAGGGCGACATCCAGACGGGCCAGCGTCTGGTCCTGACCCAGAGCGACCATGACCTCGAAGATACCCGGACTGGCCGTCCCGCCGGTCAGCGCCACCCGCACCGGCTGGGCGATTTTGCCCAGCTCGAGGTTGAGGTCGTGCATCAGGCCGCTGAAGATGGTCTGCAGTCCGTGTTCGGTCCAGTCCGCAACGCGACCGAGCCGCTGGCGCACCTGTTCGAGCAGAACCAAACCGTCTGGCGTCAGGAATTTTTTGACCGCCTTATCCTCAAACGTCACCCGCTCAGTGAGATAAAAATGCGCCGCCTCGGCCAACTCACACAGAGTTTTGGCCCGGGGCTGGAGCGTGGCCAGCATCTGTTCCAGCCGCCCAGGGTCGGGCAGGCGATAGCCTTTGTCGGCCAGAAAGGGCTGGACCTCTTGGCGAATCTGGGCCGGCGGGCGAGCCTGCTGGTACTGAAAATTGAGCCATTCCAGCTTCTCGGCATTAAACACCCCGGCCGATTTGCCGACATCGGCAAGACGGAAAGTATCCAGCAGTTCAGTCCGTGAGAACACTTCCTGGTCACCGTGTGACCAGCCCAGACGGGCCAGAAAATTGACCAGGGCGTCGGGCAGATAGCCCGACTCACGATAGGCGCGCACCGCAGTCGCCCCATGCCGTTTGCTGAGCCGCACCCGATCAGGACCGAGAATCAGGGGCAGGTGGGCAAAGGCCGGCGGGTCGGCATCAAGCGCCTGAAAGATCAGGACTTGGCGTGGCGTATTGGTCAGGTGGTCGTCGCCACGCACAATGTGGCTGATCCGCAGGTCGGCATCGTCGCACACGGAACAGAAATTATAGGTCGGCGAACCGTCCGAGCGGACCAGGATCAGATCGTCAAGTTCCTGGTTCTCGAAAACGACCCGCCCCTTGATGATATCGTCAACGATCGTCTGACCTTCTCTCGGCCCCCTGAAGCGGAGCGTGAACGCCCGCCGCTCACCGGGCTGCGGGGTATACGTGCGACAGGTTCCGTCGTAGGCCGGCTGACGGCCGGCGGCCAGAGCCGCCTCGCGTTTGGCCTGTAGCTCCTGGGGTGTGCAGTAACAGCGGTAGGCCCGGTCCTGGGCCAGCAGCCGCTCGCTCGCCTCTTGGTACAGAGC
>JAAXHF010000091.1 GCA_012271025.1 Deltaproteobacteria bacterium
GGTCTACCTGTACACCAGCAATCCCGATGTGGCGACTGGCGACGGGGTGGCGATGGCCTATCGGGCTGGCGCGCCGGTCGCCAACCTCGAATTTTTTCAGTTTCACCCGACCTGCCTGTTTCATCCCCAGGCCAAGTCGTTTCTGATTTCCGAAGCCCTGCGCGGCGAGGGGGCGGTGCTGTGCCGCCCGGACGGAACGGCCTTCATGGCCGAGTATGATGAGCGGGCCGAGCTGGCGCCCCGTGACGTGGTGGCGCGGGCGATTGACCGCGAGATGAAGACACACGGCTTTGCGTCGGTCTTCCTCGATATCAGCCACCGCAGCGCAGATTTTCTGCGCCAGCGCTTTCCGGTCATCTCCCAGCGCTGTCTGGAGTACGGGATCGATCTGACCCGCGAGCCGATTCCGGTCGTCCCTGCGGCCCACTATATGTGTGGCGGGGTGGTCATCGACCTGCACGGCGCGACCGCCATCCGGCGTCTGTACGCGGCCGGCGAGGTCAGCATGTCGGGTCTGCACGGGGCCAACCGGCTGGCGTCCAACTCGCTGCTCGAAGCCGTGGTGTTTGCCCACCGGGTGTTTGTCCACGCCCACGACTTTCTGGCCACCGACTGCCAGCCGAGCCCGGCGTTTGCCGACTGGAACCCGGGTCAGGCGGTCGATAGCGATGAGATGGTCGTGGTGACCCAGACCTGGGAGGAAATCCGCCGCCTGATGTGGAACTACGTCGGCATTGTGCGCAGCGACCGTCGTCTGGCCCGTGCCCAGCGCCGGATTGACCTGATTCACGACGAGATTCGGGACTACTACTGGAACTTCCTGGTGACCGGCGATGTGCTGGAGCTGCGCAACCTGGCCACCGTGGCCGAGCTGATTATCCGCTGCGCCCGGCTGCGCTGTGAGAGCCGCGGCCTGCACGCCACCCTGGATTATCCGCACACCGCCGACCCCGCCTGGCAACGGGATACGGTCGTGCGCCTCGACGCCCCACCTGACGGCGCGAGGCAGGACACGCGCGTGCCGCTATAGCCCTCCCAACACGCGACCAGATTCAATCCTTCAGCGGTCCAGCTCAAACAGGGCCAGTTGGCTGCCCTTGGGACGCTCGCCGAGCGGGACCGGGTAGCGGTCGGTAAAGCAGGCGTCACAGAAACCGGCCTGGGACGCTTCGAGGGCAACGTACAGGCCGGCCTGGCTCAGATACGACAGGCTGTCGGCCGTGATATAGCGCCGAATGGCTTCAACGTCCTGGTTGGCGGCGATCAGCTCGCGCCGCTTGGGCGTATCAACACCGTAGTAGCACGGACCGACCGTCGGCGGGGAGCTGATCCGCATATGGATCTCACGCGCGCCGGCGCTGCGGATCATGGTGATGATCTTGCGGCTGGTCGTACCCCTGACAATCGAGTCGTCAACCACCACGATCCGCTTGCCGCGCAGCACGTCGGCCTGGGCGTTGAGCTTGATCTTGACGCCAAAGTGGCGGATGGCGTCGCGGGGCTCAATAAAGGTGCGGCCGACATAGTGGTTGCGGATCAGGCCCATCTCGAACGGCAGGTCCGCCTGCTGAGCGTAGCCGAGCGCCGGCGGCACCCCGGAGTCGGGGACGGGGATGACGATATCGGCCTCGACCGGAGCCTCGCGGGCCAGCTGGCGACCAAATGCCTGACGAACCTGGTAGACGCTCTTGCCGTACAGCTTGCTGTCGGGCCGCGAGAAGTAGATATATTCGAACACACACCGCGACAGCGGCTCACGCGGGAACGGCTTGTAGGACTGCAAGCCCTGCGACGTACACAAGACCACCTCGCCCGGCTCAAGCTCCCGTTCATAGCGGGCGCCGATCAGGTCAAAGGCGCAGGTTTCCGAGGCGACAACCGTGGTCTGCCGGTCCCCGTCCTGAATCCGGCCCAGCACCAGCGGACGAAAGCCGTAGGGATCGCGGGCGGCCACCATGGCGTTCTCGGTCAGAAACACCAGCGAGTAGGCCCCGCGCAGCTGGGCCAGGGCTTCGATGATCCGGTCAATCAGGGTCGGGGCCTGGGCGCCGGCAATCAGGTGCAGGATGACCTCGGTATCGACCGTGGACTGAAAGATCGAGCCCTGATGTTCCAGCCGCAGGCGTAGCTCGTCGGCGTTGACCAGATTGCCATTATGCCCGACCGCCAGCGAACCGTAGGTATAGCGGGCGACCAGGGGCTGGGTATTTCTGAGCACGGTTGAGCCAGCCGTAGAGTAGCGGTTATGGCCGATGGCGCTGGTGCCCTCCAGGCGCCGGATCTGGCGTTCGTCAAAAATATCGGCGACCAGGCCGAGGCCGCGATGGGCGAGCAGGGTCTGGCCGTTGGACGACACGATCCCGGCCGATTCCTGGCCCCGATGCTGCAAGGCGTACAGCGACAGGTAGGCCAGATTGGCCGCATCCGGGTGACCATAGATGCCGACCACGCCACACTCTTCATGAAACCGGTCGGATCGGTCGTGTGTGTCCAGCATGGAACCTCCTTGATGGGGAAGCGTGATTGCCTTTTGAGGCCTGCGGTCATCACGATTTCCCATGTCGGCCGTCCGCCTCACAGCCCCAGCTGTCGGGCCAGGGCGGCCCGCCACTCGTGGGCGAGCCGGGCGACCGGCAGGCGTATGCCGCCGGCAGGGGTGGACGCTGTTCGCGTCTCGCTCAATTGCTTCGCCTCGTCCACCTTCAACTCCAAAACGCTTCCGCCGACCCGGCCCAGCACAATGCACGGCAGGTCGGCCGCCCCGGCCAGGGTCTGGAGCCGGGCCAGCTTGGCCTCAGGTAATGAGACTAGCACCCGGGACTGGCTTTCGCCAAACAGCTGGGCGTCGGGCCGCCCGGCGCCAGCCAGACGTACCTGAGCCCCGAGCGCGGTCGGCCCGCTGATACACGCCTCGGCCAGGGCCACGGCCAGGCCGCCCTCGGCGACATCGTGGGCCGAAGACAGCAGGTCTTCGGCGCTAGCATCGAGACACAGCTGGTGGAGGCGTTTTTCACGCTCCAGGTCCAGCTGCGGCGGCCGGCCGGCCACCCGGTCATGCATCACGGCCAGATACTCGCTGGCGCCCAGCTCTTCCAAAGTTTCGCCCACCAGGACGATCACATCGCCCGGCCGTTTGAACCACTGGGTCAGCCGTCGGCCGACATCCGTCAGCAGGCCGACCATGGCCACGGTCGGCGTGGGCGGAATCGCCCGGCCCTCGGTTTCGTTATAAAAGCTGACGTTCCCGCTGACAACGGCCAGGCCGAGCGCCTGACACGCGTCGCGCATGCCGGCAATGGCCTGCTGGAACTGCCACATGACCTCGGGTTTTTCCGGGTTGCCGAAATTCAGACAGTCGGACACGGCCAGCGGCCGTGCGCCGCTGACGGCCAGGTTGCGCGCGCTCTCGGCCACGGCGATCAGCGCGCCGCGATACGGATCCTGGGCGCAGTAGCGGCTGTTGCAGTCCACGCTCAGACCGACCCCGGTCGTGGTGCCCTTGATCCGCAGCACGGCCGCGTCCGAGCCGGGCTGGACAACCGTGTTGCCGCTGACCAGGCTGTCGTACTGCCGATACACCCATTCCTTGCTGGCCAGATTGGGCGAAGTCAGCAGCCGCAGCAGGACGGCGTTGTAATCGCCCGGTAGGGGCAGGCTGGTCAGGTCGAAGGTTTGGCGCTGGTCGAGGTCGTCCGGCCTGCGGGCCGGGCGCTCGTAGGCCGGGGCCGCGTCGGTCAGCGCCGAGACCGGAAGGCGGACGACCTCCCGGCCCTGCCAGGCAGCCCGAAACAGGCCGTCGTCGGTGACTTGGCCGACCACCACGGCGGCCAGATCCCAGCGCGAGAACAGCGCCCGGACTTCGTCTTCACAGCCCGCCTTGGCCACCAACAGCATCCGTTCCTGGGACTCCGACAGCAGCAGTTCATAGGCGCTGATGCCGTCCTCGCGGGTGGGGATGGCGTCCAGATTCAGCACAAAGCCGGTTCCCCCCCGGCCGGCCATCTCGACCGATGAGCTGGTCAGGCCGGCCGCCCCCATGTCTTGGATGGCCACGATGAGATCGCGCTGCATCAGCTCCAGACAGGCCTCAATCAACAGGTTTTCGGTAAACGGATCGCCGACCTGCACGGCCGGCCGGAGTTCTTCCGAACGGGCGTCAAATTCGCGCGAGGCGAGCAGGCTGGCCCCGTGAATGCCGTCCCGGCCGGTGCGCGAGCCAACGTAGATGACGGGGTTGCCCGCACCGGCCGCCCGGGCGCGGAAAATCCGGTCGGTCCTGACCACCCCCAGGCTGAAGGCGTTGACCAGGATATTGCCATTATAGCCGGGGTCGAAGTACACCTCGCCGCCGACCGTCGGTACACCGACGCTGTTGCCGTAGCCGCCGATGCCGCCCACCACGCCCCTGAGCAGATACGGGGTGCGCGGGTGGCCGGGCGCGCCAAAGCGCAGCGAGTTGAGCGAGGCGATCGGCCGGGCGCCCATGGTAAACACATCGCGCAGAATGCCGCCCACGCCGGTAGCTGCGCCGTGATAGGGTTCGATGAACGAGGGATGGTTGTGGCTCTCGATTTTGAACACCACGGCCAGCCCGTCGCCGATATCGACAATGCCCGCGTTTTCGCCCGGACCCTGGAGAATGGCCGGACCCGTGGTCGGCAGCTGGGCCAGCAGGCGCCGCGAGCTTTTATAGCTGCAGTGCTCAGACCACATGACCGAAAAGACCCCCAGCTCCTCAAAGCTCGGGGTACGGCCCAACAGCTCAAGAATGCGTCCGTATTCGGCTGCGGTCAGGCCGTGGTCCTGGGCGAGTTGGAGCGTAACGGTCGGGCTGGGGGATGCCATGCTGGTGAGTGTTGAGTTTTGAGTGTTCAGAACTGACCACTAGCCACTGACCACTAACAACTCTCCCGCACGCCGGTGAACAGCCGGCGCCCGTCTTCTCCGCCCAGCAGCGCCTCAACGGCGTGCTCGGGGTGGGGCATCAGGCCGACGACATTGCCTCCCGGGTTGGTGATCCCGGCGATATTGTTGAGCGAGCCGTTGGGGTTGGCGTCGGCCTCGACCGCACCCTCCCGGGTCGCGTAGCGAAACACGACCTGGCCGTTGTCTTCGAGCGCTTGGAGGGTCGGTGCGTCGGCAACATAGCAGCCCTCGCCGTGTTTGATCGGCAGGCGCAGGGTCTGGCCGGTCCGACACGTGGAGGTAAACGCGGTGCGGGTATTGTCCACCCGCACCCAGACCCAGTTGTTAATGAACAGCAGCGACTGATTGCGGACCAGGGCGCCGGGCAGCAGGCCCGACTCGCACAGAATCTGAAAACCGTTACACATGCCCAGCACCGGCCCGCCTGCCTCGGCAAAGGCGATAATACTCTGCATGACCGGGGAAAAGCGGGCCAGGGCGCCGCAGCGCAGATAATCGCCGTACGAGAAGCCGCCGGGCAGGACAATCGCGTCCACGCCGTGCAGCTCGGCGTCCTTATGCCACAGCCGGACGACCGCTTGGTCCAGAACCGTCTCCAGGCAGTAGACCGCGTCGCGGTCGTCGTTTGAGCCGGGAAAGGTGACCACCCCCCACTTCATCGCCCGCTACTCACTTTGCTCAACCAGCTCAAAGCGAAAGTCCTCAATGATCTGGTTGGCCAACAGCCGCTGACACATCTCTTCGACCCGCTGCCGGGCCTGACCCGCGTCCAGGCCGCGGAGGCGAATCTCCAGGTATTTGCCCATCCGCACATCGCTGACTTCGGTATTGTCGAGGGCGTGCAGCGAGGCCGCCACCGCCTTGCCCTGGGGGTCGAGAATGGCCTTTTTGGGGGTCACGTAGACTTTTGCCAACAGCATGGGGGTCGCCTGGGCGTGGCTCAATGGGGAAGGGTGCTCTCCTGTTGAGGCTCGCGGTCATCACGATTCCCCGTCAGGGCGCGTTCGATAATGGCCTGGGTGTGGCGCAGGGCGTGGCGGGCATCGAACAGCCGATCAATCTCGGCCGGCTCAAGCAGGCCGCAGATGTCCGGGTCCTGGCGCACCGCAGCGGCAAACGAGGCGCCCGTCTCCCACACCCGCATGGCGTTGCGCTGCACCCAGCGGTAGGCCTCGTCACGGCTGACGCCTTTGCGGACCAGGGCCAGCAGGACATGCTCGGAGTAGATCATTTCGCCCAGGGTCGTCATGTTGTCGTGCATCCGCTCGGGATGGACCACCAGCCGGTCCAGAATGCCGCTCAGCCGCACCAGCATGAAGTCGAGCAGGATAGTCGCGTCCGGGCCAATGACCCGTTCGACCGATGAATGGCTGATATCGCGCTCATGCCACAGGGGAATGTTTTCAAAGGCCGACAGGGCATAGCCCCGCAGCAGGCGGGCCGAGCCGCACACGTTTTCCAGCTGCCACGGGTTACGCTTGTGGGGCATGGCCGAGGAGCCTTTCTGACCGGGGCTGAACGGCTCTTCGACTTCCAGGACTTCGGTGCGCTGCAAATGGCGCAGCTCGGTCGCAATCCGTTCCAGCGAGCTGCCGATCAGGGCCAGGGTCGAGAAGAAGGCCGCATGACGGTCGCGGGGCACAATCTGGGTGGAAATCGGCTCGGGCTGGAGCCCGAGCCGGCGGCACACAAAGGCTTCGATCTCCGGGTCGATATTGGCAAACGTGCCGACCGCGCCCGAGATTTTACCGTGGGCAATGTCCTGGCGGGCCTGGCGCAGGCGGGTCTGGCCGCGCTGCATCTCGGCGTACCAGTGGGCGGCTTTGAGGCCAAAGGTAATCGGCTCGGCGTGGACGCCGTGGGTCCGGCCAATCGTCAAGGTCTGGGCGTGCTGGCGGGCCAGACGTGTGAGGATCGCCAGCAGGGCCTCGACATCGGCCAGCAGGAGGTCGGTCGCCTCAGCCAGCTGGACGGCAAACGCGGTGTCGATGACGTCCGACGAGGTCAGGCCCAGGTGCAGGTAGCGTCCGGCCTCACCCAGCGGCTCGGCCACGGACGACACAAAAGCGACCACATCGTGCTTGACCTCGGCCTCAATCTCCCGCATGCGGGGCAGGTTCAGGACCGCTCGCCCGCGAAGTTTTTCAGCTGCGGCGCGCGGAATCTGGCCGTGTTCGGCCAGGGCCTCACAGGCCAGCAACTCCACCTCCAGCCACTTGGCGAATTTGTTCTCTTCCGACCAAATCTGACCCATGATCGGGCGGGTATAGCGTTCAATCATATGCGTTGTGAGTCGGGGCTTGTGGGCTGTGGTCTGTCCTATGCGGCAGCCGCCCGGATGTCAAGGGAGAAGCTACAGCGGCCCGCTCTTCAGTGGTGTCTCAGTTTCCCTCTTCAACGCATCAAAAAGAACCCACCCCGGCCCTTCGGGCCACCCCTCCGAGGAGGGGAACCGCTCCCATCCCCTCCTCGGAGGGGTGCCGCGTGAGCGACGGGGTGGGTGCCTTCCAGGCCGCTGGATAACGCAATATGCCTCACACGTTGCAAAGGGGAAGCGTGGGAGCGCAGGGAGATTGAAGAGACACAGGGACGGTGTTGCAATCCAGGGCCGGGCCGGCTAGGCTGGCCGCCTGTGTTTTCGCCTGTGGCGGCGTACCCAAGTGGTTAAGGGAGCGGTCTGCAAAACCGCCATTCACCGGTTCAAATCCGGTCGCCGCCTTTTCAGTCCCCAGTCAACCCGTCCTGTCGCGCCTGGCGCGGCCCAAAACATACCCCCCGTTCGGACTGCTGAATAAAGTCGAGCACGGCTAGCACGTCGGGCGTGCAAGGCTCTCGACGCAGGGCTTCAATCTCTCGTTTCAGGTTGATTTTTTTCCGAAACAGGCGGCCGAATACGGCGTGCAAGGCTCGGATCCGTTCCGGGCTGAAACCTGCCCGCCGCAGGCCGACCCGGTTGAGACCTCGGACCGTGTGGGTGCCGTCCATAATGCAGAAGGGCGGCACGTCGCGACTGGTCCGCGACAAGCCCCGCAGCAGGGCCAGGGTTCCGATCCGCACAAACTGGTGGACCACGCAGTTGCCGGACACGAAGGCACGGTCCGCGACCTGCACATAGCCGGCCAGCAGAGCGCCCCCGGCAATAATCGTCCGGTCGCCGATCCGGCAGTTATGGGCGACATGGGCGTTCTGCATCAGGTAGTTGTCGTCCCCGATGAGGGTGGTGCTGCCCTCGGCCGTGCCCCGATGCACCTGACTGTGCTCGCGAAAGACGTTCCGGTGGCCGATCTTGAGAAAGGTCTGCTGGCCGGCGTAGGACAGGTCCTGCGGCTCATGGCCGATGACCGCGCCCATGTGAATCACATTCTCCTCGCCAATGTCGGTCCAGCCGCACAGAGCGGCATGGGCCAGAACCCGGGTTCCGGCTCCCACCCGAACCGGCCCGTCAATCACCACATACGGCCCGATGTGCGCCTGGGGATGAATGTCTGCCCGAGGATCGACGACCGCGCTGGGATGTATCGGCATGACGGGCTAGTGGGGCTTGTCGGGCGGACGGCGTTCGACAGGCTCACCGGGTTCGACCTCAGGCTCGCCCGGCTCGCCCGGAATGCGATAGGCTTCGTCGGCCCAGGCGCCGAGATCAAGCGTCCGGCAGCGGTCCGAGCAAAAGGGCCGAAAAGGATTGCCCTGCCAGGCAACGGCTTGGCGGCAGGTCGGGCAGGTCGGGCTGTGGGGCATGCGAATTCCAGAGATATGTCGCTGCGGCGTCAGAGAGACGAAGCGGGCGACCGGACTTGAACCGGCGACGTCCAGCTTGGGAAGCTGGCATTCTACCACTGAATTACGCCCGCCTGGTCTGCATCAACAAAAAACCCCCGGCCTCGTCCTACTCTCCCACCCCCAGAGGAGGCAGTACCATCGGCGCTGGAGGGCTTAACGGCCGTGTTCGGTATGGGAACGGGTGTGGCCCCTCCGCCATTGAGACCCGGGGAATTTATGTTGGAAGTCTACCTAACACACCTGCCGAGCGTGTCAAGTCCGCTGCTTGACTCGATTTTTCTTAGCCCTTAAGATTCTCGCATACCCATGCCACAGTTTCACTATCGGGCGGCAACCTCCCAAGGAAAAATTATTGAGGGCGTGATGGATGCTGGCGCAGAGCAGCTGGTCGTCGCACGCCTGCACGACCAGGGCTATCTGCCCCTGAACATCGATCTGCCCGACCACAGAACGGCGGCCAAGACGCAGGGCCGGCGTCTGAACCTGCCAAATCTGACCAGCTTGCCGGGCCAGGGCCGGGTGCGCCAGCGGGACGTGTTGCTGGTGACCCAGGAGCTGGCGGCGCTGTTGTCCGCCGGTCTGCCGCTCGACCGCGCGCTGTCGGTTCTGAGCGATCTGACCAGCCGGGCCGAACTCCGCGGGGCCGTGGAGCAGATCCTGCGCGACGTGCAGCAGGGCAAGTCCCTGGCCGAGTCCCTGGCCGCCTATCCCCGGATTTTTCCGCCGCTGTACGTCAATATGGTCAAAGCCGGTGAACTGGGCGGCTTTCTGAATACGGCCCTGGAACGCCTGGCCGAGTACCTGGAGCGCGCCCAGGAGGTGCAGGACGAGGTAAAATCCGCCCTGGCCTATCCCTCCATTCTGCTACTGGTCGGCGGAGCGGCGATCGTCCTGATGTTTACCTTCGTCCTGCCCAAATTTGCCGTGCTGTTTGAAGATATGGGCGAGGCCTTGCCGCTTGCCACCCGCTTTTTGCTGGCCCTGAGCCACGGCCTCCGCGACTATTGGTGGGGGCTGGTGTTCGTTCTGACCGGGGCCGGGGTCGGGCTGTGGCGCTATCTGGCCACCCCCCAGGGACGCCTGGCCTGGGATGGCTGGAGTCTGCGGGCGGCGGTAATCGGTCAGCTGCTGCAGAAGCGCGAAGTCGGACGTTTTGCCCGCACCCTGAGCACCCTGCTCAAGAGCGGGGTGCCGCTCTTGCAGGCCATGGAACTCGTGGAAGAGGTGGTCGGTAATCAGGTCATCCGGCGCACGCTGACGGAAGTCCGCAGCGGCGTGCGAGAGGGCGAGGGCATTGCCGGCCCGCTCGGCCAGAGCGGCGTCTTTCCGTCTCTGGCCTTGCAGATGGTCAGTGTGGGCGAAGAAACCGGCCGTCTTGACGAGATGCTCATGCAGGTGGCCGAGTATTATGAACGTGATACCCAGAATCAGCTGCGCCGCCTGACCTCGCTGGTCGAACCCGTCCTACTGCTGACGATGGGCCTCATTGTCGGCTTTGTGGTCATCGCCATGCTGCTGGGGCTGTTCAGCGTCAACAATATGGCATTCTGATATGGGAAGGAGGCTGACTCACATGACGCAGCAAAAATGTCGCTCGCTGTTGGCCGCCGGTCGGACCGGTTTTACCCAGACCGGTTTTACCCTGGTCGAACTCCTGGTCGTGATGGTCATTCTCGGGCTCCTGGTCGCCCTGGTCGCGCCCAACTATATCGGGCGGGTGGATTCGGCCAAAAGAGACGCCGCCCGAGCCCAGATCGAGAACCTGGGCGCCGCCCTGGACATGTTCCGTCTCGATGTCGGCCGCTATCCCAACTCGCAGGAAGGGCTGACCGCGCTGCGCCAGCGTCCGGCTGGTCTGGACCGCTGGGACGGGCCCTACCTCAAGAAAGACGTGCCCAGAGACCCCTGGGGCACGCAGTACCTCTATCGCAGTCCGGGCGAACGCGAGGCCTACGATCTGGTGTCCTACGGGGCGGACGGCGTAGCCGGCGGAAGCGAGGAGGGCGCGGACATCAACAGTTGGGAGAGCAGCTAATGCCCGGTGTCCGCTCTCGGACACACCGGAGTCGGCCCGGCCGGAACCGCAAACACGGTTTCAGCGTCGAGGCGTGGCGGCGAGGGACAGGGTGGATGTAAGCGCTTCATTTCAGCAGCTCGCCAAGATTGATTACCTGGACGGGCTGGGGATTGGCATCGGTCCCCGCGAGATCAGCCTGGTGTATATGGCCAAGCGCTTGTGGCGGGTGAACGTGAGCCATGCGCGAACGGTCCCCCTGCCTGAATCCGGTCGGGAACGCCTGGCGGCTTGTGAACAGGCGCTGCGGGAGTTTCTGAGTGAGACGGACATCAGCCCGAATCAAGTCGTCCTGTGTCTGCCCAGACACATGGCCAGTGTCAGCCGCCTGACCCTACCCGAGGCCGCCCGGGCTTCGCTGGACAACGCCATCGGCTATGAGGTCGAGCGGCTCTTCCCCTTTCCCAAGGACGAACTCTACTACGACTATCTCACCCATCCGGTCGGCAGCGAAGAGGGACGCCTGGGCGTGACCCTGTTCTGCCTGCGCCGCAGCGAGGTCGAAGACCTGCTGAGCGTGCTCTCGGCGCTCGCCCTGCGGCCCCACATGGTCACCATCAGCAGCTGTGCCCAAATGAGCGCCCTGCTGCCGTGCCTGCCGGCGGCCGCGGACGCGTGTGTGATCATCGGACCGGAGGGCAATAAGCTGGAGTTGAGCTTCATCGGGGGCAAACACCTGATCGCCAGCCACCTGTTTTCCGCCCATGACACGTCCGAAGCCGAGGCTCTTGACGACTTCCTGGCCCAGGCCATCGGCCGCAACCTGCCGGGCGTCTCGGTTGATGACACCCAGATTGTGGCCTGGGGAACAAACGGTCGGCTGCCGGCCACGCTGCACATCGACCACGACCTCGGCGCGCTGGCCGGCACACGTTTTGGCCTGCCCCCGGAGTCCGACCTGTCCCCGGCCGCATTGCCGGCTCTGGGGGCCGCAGTCCAGGCGGTGGGAGAGGTCACCAGCGGCATCAACGTCTTGCCCCCGGTCAGTCGGGCGCCGCGCGAAAAACGGCTGTCGGCCTCAAGCCTGGTGCTGGCGAGTCTTGTCCTGCTCCTCGGTCTGGCCTGGGCGCTGGGGGTCGTGGTCCAGAACCGCCGAGCGCTCAGCGCCCTGACCCACCAGATCGAAACCTTCACCCCCGAGGTTGACCAGGTGCTGGCCGACCAGTCTGAGGCCGACCTGCTGGCCGGGCGCCTGACGGTCCTCGGCACGGAGATGGACAAACGCCTGCTGCCACTCCTGCGGCGTCTGTCGGACACCATCCCCAACGATATGTATCTGACCGGCTTTCAGTACCGGGAGGGCCGGGTCGAGCTGAGCGGGGTGGCCAAGACCCGGTCCGCATCGGAGCTGGTGGCAGCCCTCAACCGGCTCGAATGCCTGAAAAACGTCGCCCCCAAAGCGCCGTTTACAACAACGGCTCAGGGCGAGACCTTCACCCTGGGCGCCGAGGTGATCCACCCGTGCGCCAGCTGATCCACCTGTGGCAGCGGTTCTCAGGCCGGGAACGCCTCCTGGCCGGAGTGGCCGGGGCGATTCTGGTGCTGGCCGTCCTGCGTTACGGCGTGGTCGATCCGTATCGGGCCTACGTCCAGCGCTTGCAGGAGCGCATTGAGCGGGAGGCGGACAGAGTCAGCCAGATGCGCGAGCGCAAAGACAGCGCCCCCGACCTGGCGCGCTACGTCACAAATCTCCGCCAGCAGTTCACGACCCTGGAGGCGCGCTTCATTCCCGAGACCACCCCGGCCCTGGCCACAGCCCAACTCCAGGAGCGGCTCCAGACACTGGCCGGCCAGAGCGGCCTGGAGCTTGTCAGCGCCCAAGTCATGAAGGAGCAGCCGCTGGGCGACTTTCACAAAGCGCTGGTGCAGGTCACGCTGCGCGGGGAATTGCCCGCGCTGGCCAACTTTCTGGCCGGGATCGAGTATGGCGACTGGCTGCTGTCCGTTTCCAGCCTGGAGATGCGCAGCGCGTCGGGCCGTCGCAGCCGCGCACGACGGCGCAGGGCACGGCGGCGTACCACCGCACAGGCCAACAGATCGCTCAACATCACCCTCACCGTCGGGGGCGTGATGCGACAGGCCGACGCCTCCTGAGGGGAGCACCGTATGCGATTCCAACGCGTTATTCACATGGTCTTGCTGCTCGGTGTGTGCGGCCTCGGCTGGCAGGTGTTTGTGGCCTGGAGTGGCGTCCGGCCGCCCGTGGCGGCCGAGGCGCCAACCGACCTGGACACCGCCATCCCAACGCTTCCCCGGGCCCAGCCGACGACCGGAAGACGGCTGGCCGGCGTGATTACCGCCAAGAATCTGTTTGCCCCCGACCGGCGGCCGGCCCGGAAAATCCCCCCGCCGAACCCGGACGAACAAAAGGTCATTATTCCGCCGCCCGACCACCTCAAGCTGGTCGGCGTTTTCATGGCCGACGGTCGTCTTGAGGCGCTGTTTGCCGATGCCTCCAAGGGCGGCAAGGTCACGCGGGTGCGTTCCGGCGACAGCTTCGACGCCTATCAGCTGACTCGGCTGACGCACTCCGATGCCACGCTCGCCCTTGGCGCGGGCGGAGAGGAAGTCAGCCTCAGCCTCAACATCCAGAAGAGCAGCGAGGCGGCAAAGGCGCCGCGGACCAAACAGCCCCGGCGCCAGGCGGCGGCGCAAGCGCAGGACGCCGAGGGTAAAGCCGAAACCGCAGCCTCGCCACTGGTTCTGGGCAGCGACGCCGTCCAGACGGCCGCCACCCAGGCTGCGGAAAAAACCGACGCAAAAGACGGCGGCAAAGACGAAGCCACCACCATTCGGCAGAATATCCGCCAGCTCCAGCGGCAGCTGCGAGAAATCCGCCGCCGTCGCGCCCGCGAGCGCCGGGAGGCTCGGGATGCGGAGCGGGCAGCCCGCTCAGAGCGCCAGACAGATCGCCAGGCAGACCGCCAATCTGAGGAGCGGGACAGTTAGTCCCGCCCGCGTATGCACAACACGGGAGGACAGGTGGAAAAACGCTGGCGGTTTGTTCGCACGCTCCGGCTGAGCTTGGCCGTCATGGTCGGCCTGTGGGCTGCTGGCCCGCTTCCTGCGGCCTTCGCCCAGCCCGCCGACGAGGCGGCCGTGGAACCCGCCGAATCACCCGACGGCGACGAGGCGGCCGCAGAACCCGGCCTGCTCACCGTCAATTCTGATGCCGTGCGGCTCAATTTTGAGGGCGCCGACATCCGCGAGGTGATCCACACCATTGCCGCGACCCTGAGCATTCACTACATCATCGACCCGCGTGTCCAAGGCCAGGTCACCATTCGGACGGCCAGCGATATTCCGCGCGACGAGCTGTTGCCCATGTTCCACCAGATTCTGCGCAGCAGCGGGGTGTCGGCCAACCTGGTTGACGGCATCTACCATATTGTCCCGGTCGCCGAGGGCAAAACCAAGGCCGTCGTGCCCCAGAGCCGAGCCGAATATCAGCAGCTGCGCGCCGAGGACCGCTTTGTCATCGAGGTCGTCAAGGTCAAGCATGTGGCGGCCGAGGAGATGGCCAAAATCCTCCAGCCATTCATCTCGCCCGGCGGCGACGTGCTGGCCTATCCGCGCGCCAACCTGGTCGTCATTTCCGACCTGGCCCTGAATGTCCGCCGCCTCAAGCAGATGGTCGGGGTGTTTGACACGGATACGTTTCGTGACCTGCACGCCCGGGTGTACCGGATTGAGCACGCCGACGCAGAGGATCTGGGCGAGGAGCTGGCCAGCGTGCTCGAACCCTACGGCGTGGTGATGACCGATGTCGCCGCCCGGCACGGGGTGTTCGTCGTGCCACTGGCCCGCCTCAACGCCGTTGTGGTGATTGCGTTCAATCCCGAGGTGTTCACCCATGTTGAAAAATGGATGCAGGTGCTCGACGTGCCGCCCGAAAAGGGCGGCGGTCGCATCGTGCATGTGTATGCCGTTGAAAACGCCAAGGCCGACGATCTGGCCGGTCTTTTAGGCAGCCTGTACGGTGGCGGAGGAGGGGACGACGGGGATCGCAGTAGCAGGCGGCGGCAAGACTCGGACGGCGCTCTGAACACGGATGGCGATGGCGACAGCGACTCGGGCGGCGGCCTGGGTAGCGGCGGCCGGCGCGGCGGCGGCTTGGGTAGCGGCAGCCGGCGTAGCGGACGCGGCGGTGGCGGCCGGAGCGTCCTGCTGTCTACCGATGAGGACGAAAAGCCGATTTTCAAGGAAGAGGTTCGGGTCGTGGCAGACGAGATCACCAACTCCCTGATCATTCTGGCCACCCCGCGCGATTACGCCATGATCCGGGATGTCCTGCGCAAGCTTGATGTTGTGCCCCGGCAGGTGTTGATTGAGGCCATCATCGCCGAAATCAAACTGACCGACAACCTTGTGTTTGGCCTGGAGTACGCGCTGTCGATGGGCGGGCTGGGCGGCCTGCTCGGCGCGGAGGGGGGAGCCAGCGGCGGGATCGGCGTGGGCGAAACGCCCGGCTCGGCCAGTCTGAGCATCGCCAACAGCTCCCTGCTCGGCACGGCCAATAGAGCCGTCAACATCGGCTCGCAGGGCATCTTCGGCTTTCTGACCAACCGCGACGAGTTTCTGGTCCTGATGAACGCCCTGGCGACCGATGACAGGGTCAATATCCTCTCCACCCCGCACGTCATTGCTGCGGATAACCGGGAGGCCAACATCCTGATCGGTGAAGAAGTGCCGATTCTGACCTCAACCTCGACCAGTTCCCTGACCGATACCGCCCGGACGATCAACAGCGTCCAGTACCGCGAGACGGGCAAAATCCTGACGATTCTGCCCCAGGTCAACTCCGCAGGTCTGGTCAACCTGGAAATCCGCCAGGAGGTCAGCGCGGTCGGCAGCGAGGAGTTTGGGCGCACCAACTCGCCCAGCTTTATCTCACGCGAAGCCGAGACCACGGTCGTCGTCCAGGACGGAGAATCGGTAGTGCTGGGCGGCATTATTGACGATAAGATAGACCGCAACCGCCGGGGGGTGCCGTATCTGATGGACGTGCCGGTGTTGGGCCGGCTGTTTCGGGTCGATAGTGAAAAGGTCGAGCGCACCGAGCTGATTATTCTGATTACCCCGCGGGTGATCCGCGACCGTCAGGAGTTGCGCGCGGTGAGCCAGGAATTTACCGGCCGGATTCAGACCCTCAAGGAGATGATCGACAGCCGCATTCTGCGCGCCCCGTCCGCGTCGTCGCCGGCCACGCCGCCCCCGTCCTCGCCCGACCCCCCGCCCGCCGTGCCGTAGGGCCAAGTTCGCAGGTCGCGCGCCTTCGTGGCGAAACCCACCCCGCCGCTTCGCGGCACAAAGCGGAAACGCGTCAACAGCTGTCTGTTCTGTTAGAGACACGTTTCCTCTTTCCCTCCGAGGAGGGGAATTTAGAGCGGTTTACGTTAGGCTGTAGCCACGCC
>JAAXHF010000032.1 GCA_012271025.1 Deltaproteobacteria bacterium
GCCGCGCCTGGCCCTAGTAAAACTATGAGGAAGAAGGGAAAAATGACGAGGGTGCCGAAAAAATCCGGCAGGCGACAGTGTGAGAAGTCATGAGGTGATGCAGCGGGCGGTGAAGAGAAAAATTTCCAAAGTGAGACACTACCCCTGCTGACTAGGTGTGCTCTCCCGCAGCCGCAATGCCCCTGAGCATACCGGAAAAGACCAGTTGGTGAAGCGGGTAAACGCCATACCAATAGACAAGGCCCAAGAGGCCGCGCGGGTCGAAGCTGGCGGTTTGACGAATGGTGGCCTGATGCTCATCGCCTTCAACGACAAACTCCAGCCAGGCCCGGCCGGGAAGCTTCATCTCGGCCTGCAAGCGTAAAAGGCGGTCGGGCTCAATGGCCTCGACCCGCCAGCAGTCCAGCGTATCGCCGACCTTGAGTAGGTCGGGATGAGGCCGGCCACGGCGCATGCCGACTCCGCCGAGCAGCAGGTCGAGAAAGCCGCGCAGTTGCCACAGCCAGTCACCATAATACCAGCCGACTTCCCCGCCAATGCGGAGAATCGGGCGAAAGGCCACTATCGGTGAGACGGGAACGCGGGTAGTCCGAGAGTCAATCAGGCGGGGACCAAACCGAACGCCGCCCCACGTCCGGAGCGGACCGGCCATGGAGAGAGCATCCGACCAGCGGGACTCGGCAAGCTCCCGATCTTCGTTCCGGAGGGCCTGGGCAATAGCCTCGCTCACCCCGACGGGACGAATGGCAAACTGCTGCAAGGCTGAGTCGTCCTGCACGATGGTTGGATGCCGCAGACTCTCGACCAGTTTACGTCCGACGCGGGCATAGAGCGGTGTGACCAGCCCCAGCCACAGACTCGACAGACGTGGAGTCAAGACCGGAACAGAGAGCATCCAGCGCCGGACTCTCCGCTGCCGGGCATACTCTTGCATCAATTCCCGATACGAAACCCGGTCGGCCCCTCCAATTTCAAAGACGTGATTGCCCGTACAGCGCAACTCCAGCGCGTCTGTCAGATAGGCCAGTAAATCCGTAATAGCAATCGGTTGGGCCTGGACCGATACCCAGCGCGGCGTGAGCATGACAGGCAAGCGTTCGACCAGAGCCCGGATCATCTCGAAAGACAGACTACCGGAGCCGATGACAATCGACGCGCGCAGCTCAATGGTCTGGACGCCTGAGGCGCGCAGGATATGGCCGACTTCCTGTCTGCTCCGCAGGTGAGACGAGAGCGGGCCGGTGCTGTCGCCCAGACCACCAAGATAGATCAGGCGTTGTACTCCAGCCTGGCGTGCGGCCCGTCCGAAATTGTGGGCCGCCTGACGGTCCTGTGCCTCGAACGCTCCGGCCGATCCCATGGAGTGGACGAGGTAGTAGGCCGTATCTACACGCTGGAGCGCAACGTCCAGAGAGGCCGGATTCAGGACATCACCAGCGACAATTTCAGTATGTGGTCCAACCCGTGACCGCAAAAATGCGGGCTGCCGCGCGAGACAGCGGACGACATGACCCGTCCGTTCCAGGGCTTTGAGCAAGCGCCCGCCAATATAGCCCGTCGCGCCGGTGAGCAAGATACGTTGAGGAGACTCGCCCACTTACCGCTGCGATTCAAAAAGATACACGCGCCCGACGTTGACCTCACCCATGATGTGCTGGCCAGGGGTGCTCATGGCGAACTCCGGAATGCCGTCCTGATTCAGATCGCCCGGCGAGAGTACGGTGTAACCGAATTTTGATCCCTGGTGGCCCCACGGGTTATCGAGCGTCATGAGGTGCCGCCCGTCACGCCCATTATAGACAAACACCTCGCCTTGGATGTCGAACGCATCCACAGCCTGAAATGGAGCCCCAACTAAAATCTCAGGTATCTCGTCCGCGTTTACGTCCATGCTGGTGGCCAGCGCCCAGCCAAAGCCAGCATGCTTGCGTGGAAACGGATCTTTGAGGGCATAGATCACGGAGCCGTCTGTCCCGCTGATGGCGTAGGCAGCGCCCTGGCCCTGATAGGCACCCACGTCATGGTAGGGCGCGCCGACCAGCAGATCGGGTGTCCCGTCTTTATTCAAATCCCCGGCACTGACCACGCGCCAGCCAAAGGTTGAGCCTTCTTTGGGCTCCGGGTTTTCGACCGTGAGCAATAGCTGGCCGTCTGCGCCGTTATAGATATACGCTCGCCCTTGGACACTCAGATTGCCGACCGTGGTGTAGGGCGCACCCACCGCGATCTCCTGGACACCATCCTGATTGAGATCTCCGGCGGAGTTCACAAACCATCCAAACGCAGAGCCCCCCCGGTCGGTGGGCGGTCGAAGTGTATAGACGAGCGATCCATCCTGGCCGCTGTAGACAAACGCCCTGCCCTCTCCGTCCTGGTTATAGGCACCCACGACCAACTCGGGGATATCATCACCGGTGACATCACCAATGCCGGTGACCGACCAGCCAAAGCCCGCGCCAGGCTGCGATTGCGGCGGTTTGAGCGTGAGCAAATACGCCCCGTCCGCGCCACTGAAGACGTAGGCTTGGCCGCCTTTATTCTGGCCAAAGGCACCGATCAATAAATCTGGTAGCCCGTCATGGTCCACATCGCCAGCCGAGGCCACCGAGCAGGC
This sequence comes from Deltaproteobacteria bacterium, assembly GCA_012271025.1. Next base: position 2,615 of record JAAXHF010000032.1, read on the forward strand.
AAACGCCGCGGCCTTTTGCGGAAACGGATGATCGAGCGTATAGAGCAGTTTGGCCGTCTGTCCGTCGAAGACAAAGGCCCGGCCCTGGTGGTCCACGTTTTTCCCGGACTTTTCAGCACCGCCGAAGCCGACCTCCTTGCCGGTCATACCCTTCCTGGCATAGGGCTGGTCATACGCCCCAACCAGGTAATCCGGGATGCCATCGCCCGTTATATCGTCCAGCATGGCCAGCGAGGTAGAAAAACTGGAAAAACGCATACGAATAGGATTATCCAGGATTTTTATATTCGGGCCGGCCCACGCAGAGGAACTCACCAGCAGAAGGACGGCGAGAGAGAGGCTCACCAGCGGAAACATCACAAAACTCCTTACTACAGTATGATAGCGAGGGCTCCGCCCTCACTCCTCTCCCACTGGCGGGAGAGGAGGCCAGACTTATACTCCTTGAGCCGCTTCCACAATGGGCGCGACGGTGTCTAGGCAGGCCATGGCTTGGCCGGTCGCAATCGCTTTGGCAAAGGGCTGGGAGAAGAGCACGATCCGGCTTGCGCCAGCGTCACGATAGGCTTTCATCTCGTCGGCTGAGAGGGCCCCGTCTTTGGGATCAATAAA
>JAAXHF010000315.1 GCA_012271025.1 Deltaproteobacteria bacterium
ACATTACTCGGCGGCCCCCCGCTCCCCTGCGCCGTGCCTGTCTGCGGCAGGGGGCCAGGAGTGCGGGCTTCCAGCCCGCAAGCGGCCAGGATGGCCGCTCTCCCAGGAAGCGGGAGGGCGAGCGGCCCGAGGCGGAGGCCGGGATGGGTTTGAGCGTGGGCAGTGAAGAGTGAAGCATTGTGGGAGCGGAGCATGCTGGCCAAAGTCTACGTCACGCCGAAAAAAGCCATTCTCGACCCCCAGGGGAAAGCCATTGCGCATTCCCTGCACGCCCTCGATTATACGGAAGTCGGCGAGGTCCGCATGGGCAAGTATCTGGAGGTCCGGCTGACGGGCCTGTCGAAACCGCAGGCCGAGCGGCGCGTCGAAGAGATGTGCCAACGCTTATTGGCCAACCTCATTATTGAAGACTTTCGCTTTGAGATTGTCGAGGAGTAACACCGAGTGAAGTGGGGTGTCGTCACCTTCCCCGGCTCGAACGACGACCGGGACTCCGTCTACTGTCTGGAGCGCGTGCTCGGACAGGAGGCGGTCTCGTTGTGGCATAAGGACCAGGATTTGCACGGTGTCGATGCGATTGTGCTGCCGGGCGGGTTTTCCTATGGCGACTATCTCCGCTGCGGGGCGGTCGCCCGCTTCTCGCCGGTCATGTCCAGCGTGATGGCCTTTGCCCGATCCGGCGGGCCGGTGCTGGGCATGTGCAACGGGTTTCAGATTCTGTGCGAGAGCGGGCTCCTGCCGGGGGCGCTGGTCCGCAACCGTTCGCTGTCGTTTATCTGCGAGTGGGTTTCCGTCCGGGTGGAGACGACCCGGACCCGTTTTACGGCCCGGTGTTCGGCGGGCGAGTGCCTGTCCCTGCCGATCAAACACGGCGAGGGCTGCTATGTGGCGGACGAGGCGACCCTCAAGGCCCTCCAGGATAACGAGCAGATCGTCTTCCGCTATGTCAACCAGGCCGGCGAGGCCCTGGAGTCGGCCAACCCGAATGGAGCCGTGCAGAATATCGCCGGGGTCACCAACACCGGCGGCAACGTGGTCGGCCTCATGCCCCACCCCGAACATGCGGTCGAAGCCCTGCTGGGGGGTGAGGACGGGCGCAAACTCTTTCGCTCCGTCTTTGCGTAGCCATGGCATCCATACCGGTTGATCTGCAACTCGCTCACGACCACGGCCTGTCAACCGACGAGTACGACCGCATCGTCCAGACCCTGGGGCGCACCCCGACGTTCGAGGAGTTGGGCGTATTCTCCGTGATGTGGTCGGAGCACTGTAGCTATAAAAGTTCGCGGCGCTTTCTGCGGCGGCTGCCCACAACCGGACCGGCCATCCTGCAGGGGCCGGGTGAGAATGCCGGTATCGTCGATATCGGCGACGGGCTGGCCGCGGTCTTTAAGATCGAAAGCCATAACCATCCGTCTTTTATTGAGCCCTATCACGG
>JAAXHF010000246.1 GCA_012271025.1 Deltaproteobacteria bacterium
AGCATGGCGAGGACATCTTCATTGGCGCCGCCGTGGAGTGGGCCCGCCAGGGTGCCCACGGCTGAAGCCACCACGGCGTAGGGGTCGGTGAGGGTGCTGGCGGTGACCCGGGCACTGAAGGTGCTGGCGTTGAGGCTGTGCTCGGCATGGAGCATCAGGCAGCGATCAAAGATCCGCGCTGCTAGGGGATCCGGCTCACGTTCGGTGAGCATGTAGAGGAAATTGGCGGAGTAGGCCAGATCATCCCGGGGCTGGATTGGGTCCTGGCCTTTACGGATCAGCTGAAAAGCGGCCACCATCGTGGGGATCTTGGCGATCAGCCGCACCACCGCGTCATAGATGTACTGCGGGTCGTCGATCGCCCGGCGCGAATAGAACAGCCCCAGAGAAGCGGCACTGGACTGCAGCGCGTCCATGGGATGGCCGCTGGCCGGGAAGCACTTCATCATGTCCCGCACCCGGAAGCTGACCCGCCGGTGCATCTGCACCGCGTGCTCAAACTCCGCCAGCTGGTCGCGGCTGGGCAGCTCTCCCCAAATCAGCAGGTAGGCCGTTTCCAGAAAACTGCTGTTGGCCGCCAGATCCTGCATCGGGTAGCCGCGATAGGTGAGCAGCCCTTACTCACCATCGATGTCGCAGATCGCCGACTGGGTGGCCGGCACGCCATCCAGACCTGGACGCAGTTCGATCCCGGTCCGCGCATGGCGCAGGTCGCCTGTCTGCTGCTGGGCCACCACCTGATTGCCTCTAACAGCAACCTAAATCGTCAATCAACAGTGCTGGCCGAAGCAAAGCCTTCAACTGCCACTGGCCCGCGGAACGACGCAGCTGAATCACGCCGGCTTTCTTCAGCACCAGGGATCCCGGGGCACACCCCAGAAGACCGCAGGCCAGATCTCCTAGATCCGGCTCATGGCCGACCAAGCCAAGCCGTTGATCGAAGGCGGTCACCAGCATGTTGAGGGCCCCTCCCGGCTGGAGCCGTTCATCCACCGCGAGTTCAGAAGCGAGCCCCGCCTCCAACGCCAGTTCCGCCGTTTGCAGGGCCCGGCGATAGGGGCTGGACAGCAAGCGATCCACGCGCAGCCCCCGTTGCACGAGGGCCGCCATCACCCGCTGGGTTCGCTGACGGCCAGCGGCGGTCAGGGGTCGATCCGGATGGTCCTGGCCCGCCTGGCGGGGCTCGGCGATGCCATGCCGCAACAGAACCAGGTCAGCCGAGTTCGAGCCGGGCATGCAACGGAATCTCGGTACTGCCTTGCTCCTGACGATCAACGTCGACGGCCACCGCAAGGCCGCGGACCTGATCCTG
>JAAXHF010000180.1 GCA_012271025.1 Deltaproteobacteria bacterium
CCGATGATCTTGCAGTTGCGCTTGTCGAATTCGGGTTTGAGGCCGGCCATATAGCCCAGCTCGGTCGTGCACACCGGGGTGAAATCCTTGGGGTGGGAGAACAGAATCGCCCAGCTGCCTCCAATCCAGTCATAAAAGTTGATTGTGCCCTCCGTTGTGTCGGCGGTAAAATTCGGAGCTTCTTCACCAATATGGAGCGCCATGTTTGTCCTCCCCTGAGAGTGATGTGAGCTGAAGGTGAACGGGCCGATCACCGCATCGGGAAGCGGGCCGCGTTCACCTGCCCTGCAACAGAGTTTCTAGCGATTTCCCAGCCGAGAGTCTAGCCTGTGCGCCTAAAACCCGTCGAGCCGGGCCAGCCGCTCGCGGTGGTAGGTGGCATCCCCGAAGGCGAACTCGTTCCACTTGGCGCGCTTGAACCAGAAGTGCATATCGTGCTCCCAGGTAAAGCCGATGCCGCCGTGCATCTGGACCGCCCGGTTGGTCGTGCGGGCATACACGTCCGACAGCCGGGCCTTGGCCAGGGCTGCGGCTCGGGACGCCTCGGCGGGCAGGGCGTCAAAGGCGTAGGCGGCATACCACACCAGCGACCGGGCGGGCTCGATGTCGCTGGCCATCTCTGCCGCCATATGCTTCAAGGCCTGGAACGAGGCGATGGGTCGGTTGAACTGGGTGCGGGTTTTGGTGTACTCGACGGCCAGCTCCAGGGCTTTCTGCGCCCCGCCCAGGCTGTCGGCGGCCAGGGCTACACACGCCGCGTCAAGCAGCCTGGCCACGATTTTCCAGCCCTTGTCCTTTTTGCCGAGCAGGGCGGTTTTGGGTACGGCGACCTGCTGGAACTCGGCCCGATACACCCGGCGGGTCTGGTCAACGATAGCGAGCGGGGCGAGGCTGAGGCCCGGCGCCTGACGCTCGACCAGGAACAGGCTGATCCCCTGTTCGGCCTTGCCCGAGGTCCGCGCCACTACCAGCAGGACATCGGCGACCTCCGCAAACGGGACAAATAGCTTGGTCCCGGACAGCACATAGCCGTGTTTGGTTTTTTTGGCCTTGAGCCGCACGCCCCGGGCGTCGAGGCGGTCGTCCGTCTCAAGCAAGGCCAGCGTGCCAATCGCCTGGCCCGCAGCCAGACGCGGCAGCCAGGTCTGCTGCTGGGCCGAACTGCCGGCCTGGACCAGGCCCAGCGTGGTCAGCACCGACGAGAACACAAACGGGCCGGGCACGACCGCCCGTCCGATCTCTTCGAGCAGGACCGCCATATCCAGCATGCCGAGTCCCAGGCCGCCGTGGGCTTCAGGGATCAGCAGACCGGTCCAGCCCAACTCGGCCGTCTTGCGGTGGAGTTCGGGCGAAAACCCCTTGGGGTCGTCGTACAGCTCTCGGACCAGGCCGGGCGGGCACTCCTGGCTCAGAAATTCCCGGGCCGTGTTCTGCAGCAGCTCCTGTTCGGCTGACAGGCCAAAATCCATAGCGCTCCCTCGACTGCGGTTCAGCCCGACTTGGGCATGCCCAAGCCCCGCTCACTGATGATGTTCTTCTGGATCTGTGAGGTGCCGCCGCCGATAATCAGACCCAGGGTGAACATGAACTCGTACTGCCACACGCCGTTATCGATCACCCGGTCTGCTCCGCGTTTGAGCGGGGCGTAGGAGTTCATGATCTCGAGCGCCAGGGCGCAGATGTCGTGGTTCAGCTCGGTGCCGACCAGCTTGTTGACCATGGCTCCGAGCCCGGCTCGGCGGCCTTTGATGACATCGGTCAGCTGGCGCAGCGAGTGGTACTTCATGGCCTCGACCCGACCGAGCAGCTCGGCCAGCTTCTGGCGGATGACCGGGTCCTCGGCCGCAGGCTTGCCGTAGCGCCGATGGCTGCGGGCCAGCCGCAGCAGGTTGTGCATCATCATCTGGGTGCGGGTGGTCGAGCCCAGCATGTTGCGCTCGTGAAACAGGGTCGCGTTGGCCACCATCCAGCCCTGGTGCAGTTCGCCGACCAGGTTGTCCCGGGGCACGCGCACGTCCTCGAAAAATACCTCGTTGAAGCCGGCGTCGCCCGTCATCTGGACCAGAGGGCGGACCGTAATGCCGGGCGTTTTCATGTCGATCAGGACGTAGGAGATGCCACGGTGCTTGGGCGCGTCCGGATCGGTCCGGACCAGACAGAACATCCAGTCCGAAAACTGGGCGCCCGAGGTCCAGACCTTCTGGCCGTTGATGACGAACTCGTCGCCGACCAGTTCGGCCCGCGTCCGCAGGGAGGCCAGGTCCGAGCCCGAGCCGGGTTCCGAATAGCCCTGACACCAGATCTCTTCGGCGGTCAGCACCGTGGGCAGATAGCGCTGTTTCTGCTGCTCGGTGCCGCACTGCAGCAGGGTCGGGCCGAGCATGGTCAGGCCCGAGGCGCCGATCAGGCCCGGCGCCCGGGCCAGGATGAGTTCTTCGTTGACGATGGTCTGGCGCATGACGTCGCTGTCGCCCTGGCCGCCGTACTCCTTGGGCCAGCCTCTGGCCACATAGCCGGCCTGATGCAGGCTGCGCTGCCAGGCTTTTGCGCGCGCGATGCGGCGTGGATCGTCGGGCGCCAGCGTGCTGAGCGATGTGTCCTTTTTGGGGACGTTTTTTTTCATCCAGGCCCGGACCTGTTTGCGAAAGGCCTTATCCTGTTTGGAATAACTGAGATCCATACCACCCTCCGGCGTGGGCTACAGGTTGTACAGCCGTCTGGCGTTCTCGCCGATGATCTTGGTCCGGGCCGCTTCCGACAGCGGCGCGCAGGCTTCCCGAACCTCCTCGACCACGCCCGGAAAGGTGCAGTCGAAGTGCGGATAGTCCGAGCCCCAGATCACGCAGTCTTCCAGGCCCATGGCGACCATGCCCTGCAGGGTGCGCTCGTCGGGGTCGAGGGCGATAAAGCACTGCTGCTTGAAATGCTCGCTCGGTTTTTGCTTCAGCCACGGCACATAGTGGCCCATTTTCTCGAAATGACCGTCCATGCGGTCGAGCCAGTAACCGATCCAGCCCACGCCCGATTCCAGAAAGGCGACCCGTAGCCGGGGGAACTTGCTCAGCACCCCGCCGCAGATGATATCCATGCACGCGCCCTGCTGCTCCCAGGGATGGCAGACCATGTGGAAGAAAAACGGGTCTTTGTAGCGCTCCTGGCCCAGCGTCGGCATTTTGGTGCCAAAGCTGCCATGAATGGCGATTGGAATGTTCAGTGCCTCGGCCTCGCGCCACAGCACGTCATAGGCCGGATCGTTCAGCCGGCGACCGTTGAACGGGTTGGGACGGATGAACACGGCCCGCATGTCCAACTCTTTGACGACGCGGCGCATCTCGGTGACCGCCTCGTCGACATCCTGGAGCGGTAGCGGGGCAACGGCAAAGAAGCGCTCGGGGTACGGCTTGCAGAAGTCGGCAATCCAGTTGTTATAGGCTCGGCACGCGGCGGCGGCCAGCTGCGGGTCTTCCAGGTCGCCGTAGATCAGCCACAGGCTGGGATAGAAAAAGGCTTGCTCAATGCCTTCGAGGTCCATGTCCTTGACCCGGGCGTGGGGGTCATAGCCGCCCACAACGATCTCGTCCCAGCCCATGGTCCGGGCTTTATGCGGGTCGGACAGCCCGCCTGGCGTACACGCCGCAGCGATCGCCATGTTCCGGTCGTGGCGGACTTGGCCGTTGATCCTGAGCTTATCAATGCCGTCACGGTCACGAAAAATCTGAATCACCCCGTCGCGATAGGCCGGCTCGGTATACTCCTGCCAGACGCTCGGCGGCTCAAGAATATGTCCATCCGCGTCAATAATCTGGGCCATGGCTGCTCTCCTGTGTGGCGTTCCTCGGCGCCCATCTTCGGCGTCCATTTTCACTGTTCACTACGCGCAGGCGGCGCGCCCTGTCAACCTGACACTCCGGGCAGGCCGACGACGACCTGATTGCTGATCCGCTCCACCCCACCGTCGGCCCGCAGGCCCTTGAGGGAAACCGTGCAGCACGTCTCTGGATCGCTGAGATCGTCCCAGTCGATGTCGGCCTCGGCCGGGATGGGAAAGCTGACCGAGACCGCGCCGGCGTAGCGCTTGAAGGGATCGAGCGCGCCGGCCAGTCTGACCTCGGGTTCGAGCGGAAAGACCAGCACTTCGAGGTAGGGCAGGGGCAGCTCGGCGTCCTCGGCCAAGTCATATTCGAGCCGGACGGTCAGCGATTCGGCGTTGAAGCGCTTTAGCTCAACCTGTGAGATGTGAATCAATTCCTTGCTGGGCTCTGAACCCGAGCAGCCCCAGAGCAGCAATCCGGCCACAAGAAGAACGCCGAGCAGCTGCCCGAGCTTGCTGTGAGAGATGCCTTGTCCGCTCATAATGCCTTCCCTGGCCGCGTGCGGCTTCAGACCCGGGCCGGACTAAATCAGCTTCACGTCCCGTGCGAAGCGTTCCATCATGCCGGCCATTTCTTCATAGCTGCGGGCAAAGTTGAAAAACGCCAGGTACAGATAGCTCGCTCCCAGCTCCTGGTAGCGCGGAATGTCATCGACGATGGCCTCGGGCCGTTTGCCGCGGGGCGACACACACAGGGTAATCGTCGACATGTCCCGCCCGGCCTTGGCCGCCCTGTCCCTGAGTTTGTCCACCCGTTCGGCAAATTCTTCAGGACTGAACACCACCGCCGCCCAGCCGTCGCCGTATTCGACGATCCGGCGCAGGGCCGGTCCGGTATGCCCGCCCAGCCAGATCGGCGGGTGGGGGCGCTGGACCGGTCGGGGCTCGCAGCACAGCTCGGGGAACTGGTGAAAGCGGCCCGAGAAGCTGGCGCTGTCTGCGGTCCACAGGGCCTTCATAACCGCCACGCTCTCATCGCTCAGCGGGCCGCGGTCGGCAAACGGGGCGTTGAGGGCGCCAAACTCCTCCTCCATCCAGCCCACGCCAACCCCCAGGATGACCCGGCCGGCGGACAAGACATCGAGGGTGGCGACCGTCTTGGCGGTCACCACCGCATTCCGATGGGGCAGGACCAGGACGGCTGTGCCGAGACGGATGGTGGTGGTGCAGGCTGCGGCAAAGCTCAGGACTGTCAGCGGTTCGAGGATGGGCGCGTGCGGATCGAGCGGAAACGCGCCGTTGGCGGTATACGGATATGGTGAGTTGATTGCCAGCGGGGTGACGATGTGATCGCCCACCCACACGGAATCGTAGCCCAGGGCTTCGGCCGTTTGGGCGGTGGTCCGAATGTTGTTCAGCACGTCGCCTCTGGCCAGCGGACCGATATGGGGCAAAAAGGCACCGTATTGCATGCTGCGTCTCTCCTCTGGGGCTCTCGACTCGCCAGGCTGAACGATGAGGCCTGTCTCATTGAGAAGAGATCATCGTTCCCCTTGGCGGTCAAGACAAGGCCGCCGGACGGGTCGGACGCGGCCCGCAATCTGGCAATCCGGGGCCGGACGTGCTAACACCACCTGAACCGCAGTGCGCCCCAAATACACGAGTCTGACGAATCGAGATTCATGAGGAGAGCCATGGAGGGGGTCCGTATACTCTTGGTCCGACACGGAGAGACGGTGTGGAATCAGGAAAACCGCTGGCAGGGCCAGGCCGATGTGCCGCTGAGCGACAACGGGCGGGACCAATCGTGGCGTCTGGCGCGGCGGCTGGACGCGGAAAAGCAGTCGGTCCAGGCGATCTATACCAGCGACCTGATCCGCGCGGTGGATACGGCGATGATTGTGGGCCAGATCCTGGGGGTCGAGCCGACCATTGAGACCGGCTGGCGGGAGATGAACATCGGCACCTGGAGCGGGCTGCGGACCGGCGAGGTGATTGCCCGCCACCCCGAGGAGTGGGAACGCCTGCGGGCGGGTGAGGATCTGCCCCGGGGCGGTGGTGAGACCTTCGCCCATTTTCAGGGCCGCCTGATTGCTGCCGCCCGGTCACTGGTCGCCAGGCACCCCGGTCAGCAGGTGGCGGTGGTGACCCACGGCGGTGCGGTGCGGGCGTTCTTGCTATACTGCCGCGGTTTGGCCATGAGCGAGTTCCGCAAGATCGACAAAATCGGCAACACCGGCCTGAGCAAGGTGACCCTGAGTGCGGATGGCAGCGCGCTGATCCATTATGTGAACGATACCAGTCATCTGGATGGGGTGGCGTTGTCGGGCGAGACGGTTGACGCCTGAGGACGTGTCGCGCCAACGAAGAGCAGGTTTTCTTGTACGAGCCTCAGCAGGAGGACGACATGGGAGAGATTACCGTCAATGTGACGCTTGAAAATCCCATTGATCGAGGTGTTTTTGAGCGAGGAGATGGCGAGGAATCCGCTATTCGCCGTTCCAGTCTTGACGCGATTGTCGATACCGGTGCCGTCATGCTGGCCCTGCCGCAGAATGTGGTTGAGCGGCTGGGCCTGGAAATACGCCGGACTGTGATCGTCTCCTATGCGGATGAGCGGAAGGAAGAGCGCCCGGTGGCGGGTCCGTTGACTATCCGCATCGGCAACCGGTTTATGAGCACCGACTGTATTGTCGGCCCCCCCTTGAGCGAACCGCTGATCGGCCAGATCATACTCGAAGCTTTGGATCTCATCGCTGATTGTACACGCCAGACCCTGACGCCGCGCCCGGAGTCGCCGGACTACCCGTTGCTGAAGCTCAAATGAGCGCCGTTTCTCAGTTCGGTGGCGCTGTCGGGCGAGACGGTTGACGCCTGAGGACGGTAGCGGCAGAGGCTCAGGGAGAAATCACAAGTCGTCCGACACAGCCATTTTCCGGTACCATTCCAGAAAAGTCCCTGGGGAGACGACCTGCACCCCTTGGCGACGCGGCTCGGGGTAATGCCTGAGATTGCCGGTTACCAGACAGTCGGCTCGACCTGCGAGAGCCACCGCGAGAAAAGCTTCGTCGTCAGGGTCTGGAAGACGCTCGGGAAGAGGACGCCCCACCACGAGGTCTCCATCGGCTTCGAGCTGAGCCAGCACGGATTCGACCTGGACTTGGTTGAACGAAAAGACCGGCCGCCGGAGGACCTGACGGTATTCGCCCAGAATACGAGCGTCGTAACAGACCCGCACTGTCCCGGTCGTTATCAGCCGCACGATATCTCCCGGGGGGCCGAAGGGAGAGAGCAGACCGGACACCAGGACATTTGTATCCAACACAATCCTCATCAAGAACGTTCCCGGCGAGCCGCGTCGATCTCCGCGTTAATGTCTGCCAGCGAGAGGCGATTGTTCCCGGCTTGCAGGGAGGCTTGTTGCAGGGCTGTGGCCGCGGCCTGGGCGCGCGCGCGACGGACGGCCCCCAGCGATTCTTCCAGGTTTTCTTCTACCATCGCCGACAGGAGGGCGATGGGCTTACCGTTGGAGGTAATGACTAGGTCCTTCTCTTCGGCCAACGCCTTCCATACCAAGGCTGACTGGTTGCGCAATTCCCGGATGCTCACAAAGCGCATAGCAATCCCCTGTTCTGTATGTGTATACGGTAGTATGCACGATAGTGACACAAGGATCAAATCATATCAGCCTGTTCGTGCATATGTTGATCGTTCGTCTTTCTTGTATTACAGGTCATACCATGCCCGAACGAGAACAGAAGCCATGCGTATCAGGACGGTTCGACTCGATGACGCTGCCCGAGTCGGTACTTCTTTCATTTTTCGCTCCTCCTCCCCACTAAGGCCCTCCTGCCTTGTGTGTCTTTTCTTCCCGTTGGTTCCAACTCGGCGTGAGCCTCCTGCTCCTCGGCGTGCTGTTTGTGTCGGCCGATTGGCGGACGTTTGTCAGCCAGCTGCGGGCCGCTCAGCCCGGCTATGTAGCAGTGGCCTTTGTCGGCTATGTGCTCGGACAGGTGCTGTGCGCGTATAAGTGGCGCTGGCTGGCCCGGGCTGTGGGCTTCGATCAGCCGCTACGGGCCTGTGTCAGCTATTACTTCGGCGGCATGTATCTCAACCTGTTTGCGCCAAGCACGATCGCCGGGGACGTGGGACGCAGCGTCTTGCTGGCCGGTGGCCGCCAGGGGCTCGGTCGCGCCCTGCAGTCGGTGCTGGCCGACCGGGCGAGCGGCGTGGTCATGCTGATATGGGTCAGCGCCCTCAGCTTTCTCGTGCTGGGACCGACCGTCCTGCCGGCCGTGGTGTGTTATGGAACGATTGTGGTGGCGGTCGGCTGTGTGCCGGTGTGGTGGCTGTTGCCGCGCCTGGCGAGACTGCTGTTCGAGCCCGATCACCTCATCCGGCGGAGTAGCGAAAAGCTGTTTGCGCCCTACCACAGCCGGCCGAGGCTTGTCCTCGGGGTGTGTGGCTTGGCCTTTGGCTTCCATCTCCTACAGATTGGTCTGCTGCTACTCCTGGCCCATGCGCTCAATATCCGCGTCCCCTTGTGGTACCTCCTGATGTGCGTGCCGCTGATCACGCTGCTGAGTGGCCTGCCGCTGAGCCTTGGCGGACTGGGGGTCCGCGAGGGCAGCTTTGTCTTCTTTCTGTCGCTCGTCGGGGTCGTCCACAACGAGGCCCTGGCCCTGAGCCTGAGCTGGACGGGGCTCATTTTCGGCGCCGGGCTGGTTGGCGGGCTGGCGCTGGCCGTCTCGCCGGACACGCGGGCGCGCTTGCAGGGGCTGGGCCGACCGACCTAGAAAAACGAGGGCCGGATCAGAATCGTCTCTTCCCGGCCGGCGCCGACCGAAATCATTTTGATCGGGATGTCCAGCAGGCTCTCGATGCGCTCAACATAGCGCCGGGCGTTCGTCGGCAGGGCGTCCAGGCTGCGAATATCGGTCAGCGGTTCGGTCCAGCCGGGCAGCTCTTCATAGACTGGGGTGAGGTGTTCGAGCATGTGGGCGCTGGCCGGAACCTCATCATAGTCCTGACCCTGGTAGCGGTAGCCGGTGCATACCCGCAGGGTGTCGAGGCCGCTCAACACATCAATCTTGGTCAGAGCCAGGCTCTCGACCCCGTTCAGCCGGGCTGCGGTGCGGACGACTACGGTATCCAGCCAGCCGCACCGTCGCGGCCGTCCGGTAACGGTCCCGAACTCGCCCCCGGCCTGACGCAGCTGATTTCCCTCGGCGCCAAACAGCTCGGTGGGGAAGGGACCTCCGCCGACCCGGGTGGCGTAGGCTTTGGAGATGCCGATGACGCTGTGGATGTGCTGCGGCGCAATACCGGCGCCGGCGCACACGGCTCCGGAAACGGTATTCGAAGAGGTGACGTACGGGTAGGTGCCGTGGTCCACGTCGAGCTGGGTGCCCTGGGCGCCCTCAAACAAGACTTTCCTGCCGTTCCTGATCACGTCGTGCAGGTAGCGGGAGGTGTTGCCGATGCACGCCCGCAAGCGCTCGCGGAGTTGACAGTAAGTGTCAAAAACAGCCCGAAAATCAAGCTCCGGCTCGTCCAGTATGGCACGCAGATAGGTGTTTTTTTCCTCCACGTTGCGGGCCAGCTTGGCCTCAAACAGGGTCTCGTCGAGCAGATCGACAAACCGAATGCCGACCCGGGCCATCTTGTCCTCATAGCAGGGCCCGATGCCCCGTCCGGTCGTGCCGATCTTGGCCTCGCCGCGTCGCTTTTCGCGGGCCAGGTCAATCGCCTTGTGGTAGGGCATGATGAGATGGGCGGTTTCGCTGATTTTGAGCAGGCCCAGATCGGTCAGACAGCCCTGCTGCTGGAGGGCGTCGATTTCTTCCACCAGGGTAGCGGGGTCAATGACCATGCCGTTGCCGATCACACACACTTTGCCGGCGTGCAGGACGCCCGACGGAATGAGCCGCACAATCGTTTTTTTGCCGCCAACAACCAGGGTATGGCCGGCGTTGCTGCCGCCCTGGAAACGGACGATGATATCAGCCTGGCGCGCCAGCAGGTCGACCACCTTGCCCTTGCCCTCATCTCCCCACTGCACGCCGACGACCACCAGAGTACTCATACCCTTCTCCTTACAGGTGAATCTGCTGCGCCGAAATGACCGACTCCAGACCGCGCAGTTCGTCCAAGACCTCGGCCGACACATGGGCGTCGACATGGACCAGGGCCAGGGCCTGACCGCCGGCCCGTTCGCGCCCGAGTTCGAGCCCGGCGATATTGATCCCGCGCTGTCCCAGCACCGTCCCGACACTGCCGACCACGCCCGGCACGTCGTGGTTGTGCAGGACAATGATATGGCCCTCGGGCACGGCTTCAAGATACGACGTGTTGACCCGCACGAGCCGGACCACATTGTTGGTGAAGACCGCTCCCTCGACCGTGTTGGTGCCGCTCGTGCTGATAACGCTGACGGTGACCGAGTTGAGAAAATCGCTGGGTCGATTGCTGCGCGACTCGACTACCCGTACGCCCCGTTCACGGGCGATGTGGGGGGCGTTCACGTAGTTGATGTCCGATTCCAGAATAGAGCTCAACAGCCCGCGCAGAACCGCCGCAGTGGCCGGGGCAAGGTCGTAATCGGTAATAGCGCCGGTGTATTCGACGTGGACTTCGAGCGGCGCTTCGCCGGTCAGCTGGGCCAAAAAGCTGCCCAGTTTTTCGCCCAGCCGCAGGTAGGGCTGGAGGAAGGCGATCAGTTTTGGGGTCAGCGATGGAAAATTGACCGCGTGCTGAATCACGCCCCGGGTCAGATAGTTGGCGACTTGGTCGGCGATTGCCACCGCGACATTGATCTGGGCTTCGTCGGTGGCCGCGCCCAGGTGCGGGGTGCAGATGACGTTGTCGAGCCGCAGCAGGGGGTGCGAGGCCGGAGGCGGCTCTTCAACAAAGACATCGAGGGCGGCGCCGGCAACGCAGCCGGTCTGGAGGGCGTGCAGCAGCGCCTGTTCGTCAATGATCCCGCCCCGCGCGCAGTTGATCAGCCGTACCCCGGTTTTCATCCGGCCAAAGGCGGCTCGATCAATCAGCCCCCGGGTGTCTTCGGTCAGCGGGGTATGGACGGTAATAAAGTCGGCCTGGGCGTACAACTCGTCCAGGCTCACCGGCTCGATCCGCAGCTTGGCTGCGGCTTCCGGGGTGATGAACGGGTCAAAGGCGATGACCCGCATGCGCAGTCCCAGCGCCCGTTCGGCCACAATCGCCCCGATATTGCCCAGGCCGATAATGCCCAGGACCTTATTGCACACCTCGCTGCCGGTGAATTTGCCCCGCTCCCAGCGTCCGGCTCGAATCGAGGCGTTGGCCTGGGGGATATTCCGGGCTAGGGCCAGCAGCATCGAGAGGGTGTGCTCGGCGGTCGTGACATTATTCCCGCCCGGCGTATTCATGACCACAATGCCGCGCTTGGTCGCCGCTTCGACCGCGATATTATCGACCCCGATCCCGGCCCGCCCAATGACCTGGAGCTGGGTTGCGGCGGCAATCACCGGAGGGGTGACTTTTGTGCCGCTGCGGATGATCAGGGCTTGGTAGGCCGGGATGTGCCGGATCAACTCAGCCGTGGCCAGCCCCGGCCGTACTTCGACTTCGATGCCGGGGTAGGACTGGAGGCGCTCCAGTCCTTGCGGAGCCAGGGAATCGGTGATGAGGACCTTGGGACTCATGGTCGTGCTGTGTGTCAACGGCCCGTGCCTGCCGAACCCGTGTCCGAGACAGGCTTCAACTCGGGCCAGCCCGTCAGCAGGACTTCCTGGGCCGCCCGAACGCCACGGCCGAGTTCGATATCACAGCCAAACGCAACCAGGGCCATCTCCAGGGCGCTGATGGCGGTCATCACGTCAAAGGGACCGGCATAGCCGATATGGGAGATGCGCACGATCTTTCCGCTCAGCTGGTCCTGGCCGCCGGCAATGTCTACCCCCATGTGCGTGCGCATGGCGTTCAGCAGCTGTCCGCCGTCTACCTCGGGTGGCAGCCACACCCCGGTGGCCGCCGGGCTGGGGTGCTCGGGAGCCAGCAAGCGCAGGCCCAGGGCCTGGGCTGCGGCCCGGGTCGCCCGGGCCAGATGCGCGTGGCGGGCGTACACCTGGGGCAGTCCTTCGTCCTGCAGCAGACGCAGAACCTCGTGCAGACCAGTAATCAGCGAGACGGCCGGGGTGTAGGCGGTCGTATGCTTGTACTGGGCCTGACGCTCCCGGCGCAGATCAAAATAGAAGCGCGGCAGGCTGGCCGCTGCGGCCCGCTGCCAGGCCCTGGCGCTGAGCGCAACAAAGGCCAGACCCGGTGGCAGCATCAGGGCTTTTTGTGAACCGCTGACCAGAATATCAATCCCCCAGCTGTCCATCGGGATTGCGGTTGCACCCAGGGCGGTAATGGCGTCGACGATCAGCAGGCGGTCGGTGTGGCAGGTCAGGCGCGCCAGATCCTGGACGGGATGCAGAACCGTGGTTGAGGTCTCGCTGGCCTGGACCAGAACGGCCCGTACTTCAGGGTGCTGCTCAAGCGCCCGGGCGACCGTCTCAACGGCCACCGCTTGGCCCCATTCGACCCGAATTTCGACTGCGGTCAGGCCCGCCGCCCGACAGATCTCGAGCCACCGCTGGCCGAATTTGCCGCCGTTGACGACCAGCACGCTCTCCCCGGCCGAGCAGGTGTTGAAGACCGCCGCCTCCATCGCGCCGGTGCCTGAGGCGGCCAGGATGAGCACGTCCTGGTCGGTTTGAAACAGCCGCTGTAAACCGGCTTGGACCTCGGCAAACAGCTGGCTGAATTCCGGGCTGCGGTGGTGGACCATCGGCTGCGACATGCGCAGCAGAACCTCGGGCGGAACCTGGGTCGGTCCGGGAGTCAACAAATACCGCTTTTGCATACGCTGCTCCAGCGCACAACCACACCAAAAAAACGCCCGGACCGTGTGATCGGCACGATCCAGGCAAAAGCTTTCTTTCGACAAATCCTTGCTGCTCGCAGAAAGGTGTATCGGAGCCGCAGGGCTGAGTCAATGCAGGTCATGTGGCGGCAAACTGCTTGAGTTTCCTAGGATTTTTGCTTGACAGGCAAAATGCTGACGATTATAGTCGGGGGGATGTGTCGCAGACGACTGGGAGGTGGAGGATGAGGAGCGGCAGTGTCTGGCGGGCGCCACGAGTTCTCTACGAAATCGTGCTTCGGTTCACCCCTTTTCCCTTCGCGCCTGTAACAGACTGATATGGACCCGTGCCAGCACACAGGCCTCATGGAGACGGTCCTGGCCAGCCC
>JAAXHF010000176.1 GCA_012271025.1 Deltaproteobacteria bacterium
ATGCCACGGTGCTTGGGCGCGTCCGGATCGGTCCGGACCAGAATGAAGATCCAGTCCGCGTACTGGGCTCCAGAGGTCCACACCTTCTGTCCGTTGACCACAAAATGGTCGCCCATATCAACGGCCCGGGTTTGCAGGCTGGCCAGGTCCGAGCCGGCGCCGGGTTCGGAATAGCCCTGACACCAGATCAGCTCGCCGCTCAGCGTACGCCGCAGAAAACGTTCCTTCTGCTCCTGACTGCCCCACTGCATCAGGGTCGGCCCGCACAGCGAGATGCCCGAATTGCCCGGCAGGACCGGAGCGCGGGCACGGGTATACTCTTCCTCGAATATCACCTGCTCCATAAGCGTGGCGCCACGCCCGCCGTACTCCTGGGGCCAGGCGATGCCGACCCAGCCCGCGTCATACATCTGGCGCTGCCAGACCCGACGGCGCTCGAAGGTCTCACGGTCCGGGGCGATGCGTTCGTCCTTGGCGTCATCAACACACAGCTCGGGCGGCAGCTTGGCGTTCAGCCACGCCCGCAGCTCGGTCCGAAACGCTTCCTGCTCGGGCGTATAGTGAAAATCCATGCACCTCTCCTCGGAACAAAAAAAGTGGGGACAGAGCCCGGTGTCGGTCTCGTGGTCCCCACTTTCGCAGTGGGGAATCGTGATGACCGCGAGCCTCACAAGGCGATCACGATTCCCCGTATCAGCAGATAGGATGGGCTAGGCCGAGGCGGCCATCTCGGTGTAGCCGTTCTGGTCCTTGGGCAGTTGGAACGCCGCGTCGTGTTGCAGCACGGGCAGAATCTTCTCGGCAAACAGCTGGTAGCTGCGGCGCAGTTTATCAATCGGTATGCCACCGAAGCCGAAGGTGTTGACCACATGCTCCAGGGCGACGGTCGAATGCACGTAGCGGAACTTTTCCAGCACCTGATCGGCTGTGCCGGCCGCGTGCAGGCTGCGATAAAACGCCACCGCCTTGGCCTTGGCCTCTTCGTCGGCGTTCAGCTTGGCGTAGGTTTTGGCCATCTTGCCGTAGAACTCGTAGCCCTTGACCTCGTTCAGCCGGCCCGAAGAGAAGCGGTAATGGTTTTCGATGGAGTCAAACATGGCGCCCATGTGCACCTGGGCCAGGTCTTCGGCCTCTTGGGCGTCGTCCGACACCAACACGTTGAACAGCCCAATCGGGGGACGCGGCTGAAAGCCGCTGGCCAGCGCATTCTCGACGTAGCGCTGATAGTCGGCGGCCGTATCCTCCCAGCTCCGCTGGGCAATGATCAGCACTCCGAGCCCCAGCTTGGCCATGATCTCGGCCGACTCGGGGCTGACCGATGAGGCGTAAAAGCGCCGCTCCGGATGCGAGATCGGACGCGGGCGGATCTGGATTTCCGGAATCTGGTAGTACTTGCCGTCATACGAGAAGCTGTCCTGGGTCAGTCCCTTGCGCACAATCTCCGCGCACTCGACAAAGCGCTCCCGCGACTCGTGCATCGGAATGCGGTAGCCCTCGTACTCGACCGTAGCCGCCCCGCGGCCAAAGCCGATGATCGTCCGCCCGTTTGACAGCACGTCAAGCAGGGCGATTTTTTCGGCCACCTCGACCGGATCATGCCACGGCAGCACGATGACCGCCGTACCGAGCTGGACGCGCTTGGTCCGGCCGGCAAAATAGGTCAGCATCTGGGTCGGGTCGGGCGACATCGTATAGCCGGTAAAGTGGTGGTCGAGCGCCCAGATCGAGTCAAAGCCCATGTCTTCGGCCATATCGGCCAGGGCCAGTTCCTCCTGGTAGGTCTGGAAATCGGGCTTTCCGTTAAAGCTCGTCAACTGGGGTATCATGCCAACTTTCATACCGTCCTCCTTGTTTTTGCCGCCCGTGAACGTGGCGGCTACAGTGTCGGGCTACAACACTCCACAATGATACAAACGGAAAAAAGATGCAAGCAGACACCGCCCGTACGGGCGTGGACTGGAACGCTTGCCAAACCCGCCAATCCCATGCATGGTCTTGGCTGAAGGAGGGTTTGCCGTGGAGGTTACATACGCCCACGCTCCGGTTGCGGTCCGAGCCGATATCCAGGCCGCGCATACGACAGTCTGGCGTAAACTGGCCGAGCCCGGCACCTGGTGGACGGGCGCCGAACGGCTTGCCATTGCCGCCGAGGTGCGCAAAGCCGCCGCCTGTCGCTCGTGTGCCGCGCGCAAGACCGCCCTGTCCCCGTCGGCCGCCCAGGGTGGCCATGACACGGCCGGCCGCCTGCCCGCAGCCGTAGTCGAGATGGTCCACCGCATCACCACCGACTCGGCCCGCCTGAGCAGGGAGTGGTACGAGGGGCTGGCCGCCCAGGGGCTGCCGGACACCCACTATGTCGAAGCCCTGGGTGTGCTGGTGCGCACGATCAGCATTGACACCTTCTGCCGGGCGCTCGGTATGCCGCTCCACCCGCTGCCCTCGCCTGTGGCCGGCGCGCCGTCTCGCTATCGTCCCCAGCTGGCCCAGGACAACGGCGAGTGGGTCCCGACCTTTCCACCCGGCGAGCTGCACGGCCCGGACGCCGAGCTGTACAGCGGGCGGCCTGCCGCGCCCGTCCTACGCGCGCTCAGCCTCGTGCCGGACGAGGTGCGTCTGTCGATCTTCACCCTGCTGCCAGTCCAGTACATGGATCCGTTTCGGGTCAGAGACCCGGCCTGCGACCCGGGTCGGGCCATCA
The DNA here is from genome assembly GCA_012271025.1 of Deltaproteobacteria bacterium. Next base: position 2,699 of record JAAXHF010000176.1, read on the forward strand.
ACCGGGCTCAAATAGAACTGTTGGCAGCCCGCGTCTCCGTTCTCAGTCAGTGCTTCTATTGAACGACCAGCCATGTGGTCATGCTCCGGGAGAGCAGTCAAACCCAACAGCTGGTCGACAATCTCGATCTGAGCGCAGTGGCCGACGCAAGCAAAGACAGCGGTGTAGCGCACGGAACGCTGCTCATTCGTTTTGCCGAAGCCGTGCTGGGCGACGACAATGCCGAGCTGGACGCTGTCCGCCAAGAAGTGCACGCAGCACTCGGACCGCAGGCCCTGGTTGATGCCTCGGGCATCGTTGCCACCTTCATGCAAATGGTCCGCATTGCCGACGCGACCGGCATCGCCGTGGTCGGCCCGATGCTGGACAAAAGCCACGATTTTCAACACGAACTCGGCCTGCACCGCTTTGCCTCGGCCCGCAGCACGCTGGGCCACACTGCGGCCTGAGCGGTCCACTCCTCATGTATTATTTCTTGAGCTGGACGACCGGTCATGCCGAGGTTGATCGCCTGCTGCGCCACGCGGTGTCAGACTGGGAGCGGCTGGCGCTTCAGACTGACCTGACGTCCTCGGACCAACTCGACGCCCTGCCCCCGGAGCTGGTCGGCCCCGAGGCCGGGATTCCCTCCAACTGGGCTGCGACCTACTACATGATGTCGCCCGCCGATCAGGTCTTGCTCGCCTTTGCCTGGCTCCACTGGTGGCAGCAGTCATCAACCGAGGAGCCCGGCTTTGCCGGCTGGCTGATACAGGGTCCCGGCTTCTCGCTCAACCATGCCGCGCTGCTCAAGGTCCTGACCCGGCACTGCGGCGGCGTGTTGGGCATTTTGCATGGCCTGCTGGACAGCCTGGTCGAGCACGCCGGCGACTGGGACGGCGACCTGGCCGAGCGGCCGGAAGTCGTCAGCCTGCTGACCAGCCTCGACGCCGAGTATCGCTATAATATCCACGACCGCGAGCTGTGGCCGGCGGTCTTAGACCTGACCCAGACGGGCTGAATCGCTCTCTGCCCGGTGGACGTGAGGAACGCGCCATGAGCGACCAGACACAGTTTCCGCTTGACGACAGCCGCCTGCCCCGCGCCTGGTACAACATCAACCCCGACCTGCCGGTCGCGCTGACGCCGCCCCTCCATCCGCAAACCAGACAACCGGTCACCCCTGAATTTCTGAGCGACTTTGTCATTCTTGAGCTGATGGCTCAGGACATGAGTCGGGAGCGCCATATCGAAATTCCCGAACCGGTGCGTGACATCTACAAGCTGTGGCGGCCGACCCTGTTGTCCCGCGCCCGTCGTTTGGAGCAGGCCCTCCAGACCCCGGCTCATATCTACTACAAATACGAGGGCAGCAGCCCGGTCGGCTCGCACAAACCGAATACCGCAGTCGCCCAAGCCTTCTACGCCAAACAGGAGGGGGTGCGGACCCTGACGACCGAAACCGGAGCCGGCCAGTGGGGCTCGGCCCTGGCCATGGCCTGCACCTTCTTTGGCCTCGGCTGTGAGGTCTATATGGTCCGCATCTCCTACGATCAGAAACCCTACCGCCGGCACCTCATCGAAACCTATGGCGCGCAGGTATACGCCAGCCCGTCCGAACGGACTGCAGTCGGCCGCCGGCTGCTGAGCGAAAACCCCGCCCATCCCGGGGCACTCGGCATTGCCGTGTCAGAGGGCATCGAAGCCGCCCAGACCTCGGACGGCCACACCAAGTACAGCCTCGGCTCGGTGCTGCCCCACGTGTTGCTGCACCAGACCATTATTGGCGAGGAAACGCTGCTCCAGATGGAGCTGGCCGGCGAGTACCCGGACATCGTCATTGCCTGTGCGGGCGGCGGCTCAAATTTTGGCGGCTTTGCCTTCCCGTTTCTGCGGCACAACCTCAGGCAGGGCAAGAAGACCAGGATCATCGCCGCCGAGCCGGCAGCCTGCCCGACCCTGACACAAGGCAGCTATGCCTGGGACTGGGCCGATACCGGCGGGGTGGCCCCCATCTGCCAGATGTACACCCTGGGCCATTCCTTTGTGCCGGCCACCATCCACGCCGGCGGCCTGCGCTATCACGGCATGTCGCCCCAGATCAGCGCCCTGCTCCACGCCGGTCTCATCGAAGCCGTGGCCATCGACCAGCTCGACACGTTTGAAGCCGGGGCGATGTTTGCCCGGACAGAAGGCATCCTGCCCGCCCCGGAGGCCAACCACGCGATTCGCGTGGCAATCAACGAGGCCCTGGACTGCCGAGAGCGCGACGAGAAAAAAGTCATCGCCTTCAATCTCAGCGGCCACGGGCACTTTGACATGAGTGCGTATGCCGACTACCACGCCGGCAAGCTGCAAGGCTACGCCCACCCGACCGAAGAAATTGAACGGGCTATGCAGGAGCTGCCAGAGGTGCGCTTTCCTGGAGCTTAGACGAAGCAATCATGACCGGATTCTTCCGTCCGCCGAGGGATATGAGAAAGCGTACGGTCCTCGCTACTTTGCACGCTTCGCAGCATCTAAGGCAAGGTAGACAAGAAGCCCGGGGCCAGCGACCAAGAGAAAGGCGGCAACATATTCCATTATGGGAGATCCCTGAGACGCTCGATTTTGCGCTCAATGAGACGATGAAGAATGACGATCCCGGTGCTCGTTCCGGCTATCGCCAATAGATCAACACCCAAGAGGCTCACCGAGGCAGTTCCGTAATTCCCGATAAACCAACCGATCAGGCTGATATCGGTTACAACCATGATGCCGAGCCAGAGCTTGAGATAGGCAATCTGCTCCCTGAAAAAATCAAGCTCTGACATATCCTTCAGCCTGTACAACAGGTGAGATAGTACACCGGCGCCACAAGACATATCAACCTTGGTCGGCAGTCGTCTTCCACCTGTCCGACTTGTCACTCCGCGAGTAGCTTCTGTCTTGCCGATCCCTCGGTATTCGACTCTTTTCCTTCGCGTGGCAGGTGAATAGAGCCCCCCCTACCCGTCCCCGTAGCCGAGCTGCTCGTTGAGGCGCGCAACGGCTTCCACATAGCCGCTGGCCATGTCCCGCACCACGTCACGGGCCGAGCGCAGGCTGTTTTGCTCGCCAATGCCCTGGCCGGTCGGATAGGTGTACAGCTGGTAGGCGCCGGACTCGGGCGTCACCCCCGGCGCTTTCATGCCACGATCAATCCGGCGTAGGTAATTATAGGCCAGGATGCTCTGCAAGGGGGTCTTCAGCGGCTCCGGGGTGTCTTTGCGCTCCCACTCGTCGGTCCACCTGGAGCGCAGAAAGCGGGCGTGCTTGCCGGTCATGGACGTTGTCCGGACCGTGCTGCTGGAGTCGGCCGCCAGCAGCCTGTCCTTGGCCATCCGATCCAGTTCGGACTCGGTCGTGGTCAGCCATACCGTTCCGCACCACACCCCCTGGGCGCCGAGCGCCATGGCCGCAGCCATCTGGCGGCCGTTGCCAATGCCCCCCGCGCCCAGGACCGGCGTTGGCGCCACCGCGTCTACAATCTCGGGGATCAGCACCATGCCGCCGATGTCTCCGGTGTGACCGCCGGCCTCGTATGACTGGGCGATGATCACGTCAACCTGGGCCTCCTTATGGCGCAGGGCATGGCTCTTTTTGCCGGCCAAGGCGCCGACGAAGATGCCTTTCTTATGCGCGGCCTCAACCACATAGGCGGGCGGGGTGCCGAGCGCGCTGACCAGAAACCGAGCCTTGTGCTCCAGGGCAATATCAATAATCCCCCTGGCCTCTTTTTGCGAGTAACGCAGCCCGCGGCCCCTGGCCGACGGCGCGTCGGTCGGCAGTTCGGGCACCCCGGCCTGCGCCAGCATATCGTCCAGGAATTTTTTGTGCGCCTCAGGAATAAGCTCCTCAAGCGATTCGCGCGCCAGCCCGCCCTTTTCGGCGCCGACATAGTTGGCCGGCATCATCAGATCGACTCCATACGGAATATCGCCCAGCTGCTCATCAATCCAGGCCAGGTCGATCTCCAGCCGCTGGTCGGTATGAATCGCCGCTCCAAGAACGCCGAGTCCGCCCGCCTTGCTGACCGCCACGACCACATCCCGGCAGTGGGTGAAGGCAAAAATGGGGAACTCGATTCCGAACATTTCCGTCACTGTCGGCATTGTCTTGCTCCGTGCTCGGCGTCCGTCCCGCCTAGTCCACCGGCGGCAGCCATTTCAGGTCTTGAAAGCGCTTGATCCACTTGCGGAAACAGTCCTCGGTGTCCATGCAGTCGGCGAAGCCGGCCTGACGCAGCTTGATTGTGCTGACCAGCATGGGCGGCGGCACCTGATCTTTGGCTCCAAAGCCAAACGCGAAATCGGCCAGAATGCCAGAATGAATGACTGGCCAACGTACTCGGTGAGGCTTTTCGGGGCGCGCAGGCCGTACTTGTCCACAATCGCCGCCCACTCGGCCTCTCGCTGAGGCAGGGCCTCGGCCAGGGAGCACGGCTCGGGCGGCCCGACCGGCATACCCAGGGCCTCGGCAATGGTCGGCCACACGTTCTGCCACACAAACACGTCACCATTGGTGATATTGAAGATTTCGTTCTGGGCGGTCGGTGCGCTGGCCGCCCACTCAAACGCCCGGGCATGGACATCCGTATCAATGGCCTCGAACAGGAACGGCGGCCCGCCCGGAAAAGACAGCGGCAGTCCGGCTTCGCGCCGCAGCGCGGCATACACCCCCAGGGCCGGAAACACGTTCATCTGGCTGCCCAGCGACTCGCCCAGAATGAGCTGCGGGCGCCACGTCGTCCAGTGCCACGGCTTGCCAATCTGGCGCTCGCGCAGATAGTCCTGCTGCAACCAGTAGAAGTTCTCATGTGGATGCCGCGGCCAGCGCTCGCGGGCCGGCACCGGAAACGGCTCGATATGCACGCCGTAGGCCTTGGTGCCCTGGAGCAGCGAGACGTGCTGCAAGTCTGTGGCCGCCGCCTCCAGGGGGTCGAACAGATTATCCAGCATGGACAGATTGGTCTGCATCTGGTCCTGCTCAAACCAGCCCTGGACCAGCCCCGGCTTCTCGTACAGCGCGGCATACACCACATGTGTCACATCGGACATCTGGCCAAACACCTCGGCGCAGCGAGCCCGGTCCTGAAGATCGACCGAAATGACGCTTGCCCCTTCGAGACCGTCGGGAATCCGGCGCGACACGCCGACCACGTCCCAATCCTCACGCTGAGCGAAATGCTTGACCGCAGCAAAACCGACCAGACCGGACGCGCCGGCGACCAACATCTTTTTCTTTGGCATACCAAACCTTCCGTCATGCAGTGCGCCGTCTTAATGCCGGTCAACCCAGTCCCTGCTCTCCGACAGCGCAAAATCGTCGGCCTCTTCCTCACTGGCGAAGCTCTGACCACACTCGTTGAGCGGGAAATATTCGTGCACCACACCGTCCAGCAAACGGAATACCCGGGAGTCGGGTTGCCACTCCCCGGAGTCGAGCTGTTTTGAGCGTGGTTCGATGATGAATCCGCCGTACGATTCGCTTACCCGCATGGTGAAACCTCCTCACTCTCTTTCGGCCTTCTTCCCGTCCGTTCATACCATCAAAAGGTGGGCGCGCCTGTCTAGCCAGACCCGATAGTCCGCCCACACGCGTCGAGATACGCAGCGGTTTGCTTCATGAGTGGCCGGTCGCGCTCCTCGTCAAACGGGATGGATGCCCGGTAGGCCGAATCATACAGCCAAACTGGCTGACGACAATACGGTTCAGCCTCATCAGCGTAGCGTGGAAAGATATGCGCGTGCAAAGCCGGCTCAGCATTTCCCAGGATTTCATAGTTTATGCGAACAGCTTTGGTATTCGCCAAGAGCGCGTCTCCCACCGCCGTCATGTCAGACAGGAACTGGCAACGGGCCGCCGGACTCAGAGCGTTGAGATCTGCAACGACTGGGTCGGCGAGCAACAAGCAATAACCGGGCAGAAACTGGACATCGCCGAGCACGATCCAGCCTGCCCGAACTCGCCCGATCACCTTTGGGTTGTCGCCTGTCCGCGCGTCTTGAACACGCCGGTGGATGAGACCAGGCATGTCCTAGTCCGTCTTGAGATACGGCTCCGTCATGGCGAGCAGAATAGCCATGATGGTACGGATGTTGTCAATAAAATACTCCCCACGGTCGATGGTCACAGTCCGCTCTGTCAGCTGGAGAAACTTCCACGAGCTGCCTGTTGTCACCACCCCGTACACAACCGGCAGCTCGCACGCCTCGGCGCTATTGAACAGCTGAGCCGCGTACATCTCGGCCACACACTGGGGAATTCCGCTTTTGATATTCTCGTTTTTGGCTTCGACAATATGAATCAGGGGCGCCGACAGAAGAAGCTGGCGGGAGGACGCGGAAATGATGAAATCACACACCCCATTCAGCCCCTTTTGCGGATCGACGTTCAGCTCGATACCGGAGAACACGCTGACTCGGTGACGCAGGGTTTTTCTCAGCTCAACCAGAACCGGAGCAATGATGAATTCAGAGCGCGCCTTCTCGGTATGAATGGACAGAGCAAGCGGCACATTTTCGGCCAAGACCTCGGAGAACAGCTGACTGATTTCAACCGGTTCGACGGCAGAGTACAGCTCTGCCTCCTCAAGCCTGAGTTGAAGGACGGTTTCCAGCTGCCGAAAGGTAAAGTCACTATAGGGCATACCGGGCGACTCCGTTGGGGCATGGACTGACGCGCCTGTCTTTTTCCTTTTTTCTCTTTGTACGCGATTTTGAGGCGCGTGGGCAATAACTGGGCTTGCTCTTAAACAATGGTATGATACGATGGTTTGAAACGGACGCTTGAAATAATGCTGACCGAAAAAAGCAAAACCACCCGCCAGAAGCTGCTGGCCGTCGCCACCGAGGTGTTTGTCAAAAAAGGCTTTCACGCGGCCGGCGTACGCGAAATCTGCACCGCTGCGGGAGCCAATCTGGCGGCCGTCAACTATCATTTCGGCGGCAAAATGGAACTCTACAAGGCGGTCTTGTCGCACGCCTTTGAAAACGCCAAGCCGCCACGGCCGATGCCCACCCTGGCCGATGACTCGAGCCACCCCCAGGAACAGCTGCGGGCCTGGATCGTGTGGAATGCCGAGCGCATGCTCGGCGCCAGAGGCCACGCCGTGTACGAGTTGATCGTCAAAGAGCTGCAAGACCCGACCCCGGCCTTTGACGAACTGCTGGAGCGCTCCATGCAGCCCATTTATGCGGCCGGCGAAGCCCTCGTGGCGGCGGTGCTGGGCGTGAGCCGAGATCATCCGTTCGTCCAGCTGTGCTGTACCAGCGTGTTCGGCCAATGCCTGATCTACCGCTATTCACGCCCGATCATCGAGCGCTATCGGCGCCACGCCAGTCAACAACAGCTCGACATGATTCAGAGTTTTCTGCAACACGACCCAGCCCTGATCTCCGGCCTGGCCGAGCATATTGCCAACTTTTCGCTGGCCGGCATCACAGCCCAGGCCAAGCGAATCGGGAAAAACTAGCACCCCATGCAGTTGCGCCACCTCCCTCCCCCGCTCTCTCAATCCCGGCCCTCCAGTCCGGCTCAGGCCCGCCTGTGGTCCGGTGCAGCGCTTCTGCCTCGGGCAGAGACCGGCGACCGAGCCTGTCCGTTCCAGCGCTGGGCGGCAGCCCTGCTCGTCCTGGTGCTGGTAGCTGTCGGCTGTAGCCCGTATCAGGTCCGCAGTCTGAATCGGCCCGAGGTTCCGGTATCGAACACCTACCATCACGCCCTGGACGGCGAACGCGTGATCGGCCGATGGTGGCAAGAATTCAACAATCCAGCCCTCAACACCACGGTTGCGTCGGCCCTGGACAACAGCCTGGACCTCAGACAGCTGTGGAGCCGCCTCATCCAGGCCTACGCCCAGGCCCGGATTGAGGGCGCCGAGGTGTTCCCATGGGTCGATCTGAGCGGCGGCGCAGCCCGGACGCATCAGGTTGACCGCGATCCCCGAGACCCGTTTAGCGGCCGGGCGGGCTCGTCAACCCGGATTACCCATGCCGACCGCTACTTTGTGTCCACCGGTCTGTCGTACGAGATTGACGTGTGGAAACGGATTGCCGCCCGGCGCCGCGCGGCCACGCTGGAGTATCAGGCCAGCCGCCAAGACCTCGAAGCCAGCGCACTCTTGCTGACCGGTTCTGTTGTCGACGCGTGGTTCATCCTCCAGGAACAGAAGGCGCTCTTGGCCCTGCTCCAGGAACAGATCGAGATCAGCCAGGAGCTGCTCGACCTGACCGAGGTGCGTTTCGGGGTCGGCGCCGGCTCGGCGGTCGATGTGCTCCAACAGCGTCAGCAGCTGGAGGCCACCCGGGCCGAAATCCCGCTTGTTCGCTCACGCCTCAACACCGCCTACAACCAGTTGGCCGTGCTGCTCGGCGCCACCCCGGGGGCGCTGGATACCCGTATCCCGGACGGCGTTCTGCCGGACTTGCCGCCGTTTCCGCAGCTGGGCGAGCCGGCCACCCTGCTGGTGTCGCGGCCCGACCTGCGAGCCGCCCAGCTGCGCTTGCAGGCTGCGGATTTTCGGGTCGCCACCGCAGTCGCCGAGCGGCTGCCGCGGCTGGTGCTTGACCTGTCCTACGAGTTCAGCGCCCGCAGCTTTTCGACCGTCTTCCGCCAGGAGGTCGGCTCTCTGGTCGGCAACCTCGTTGCGCCCGTTATTGACGGCGGCCTGCGTCGCAACCAGGTTGTCCGCCACAAGGCGCTGACCCAGGAACTGCTCGACCGCTTTGGCCAGCAGTATCTGCAAGCCCTGCTCGAAATTGAAGACGCCCTGGTGCGTGAGCGTTTTCAGGTTGAGTTGATCGCTAATCTGGAGAGCCAGATCGGGCTGGCCCGGAGCACGCTGCGAGAGTCGCAGTCGCGCTATGTCAACGGCTTGATCAATTACGTGACGGTCCTGCTCGCGGTCCAATCCCTGCAGGGCTTACAGCGTCGTCTGATCAGCGAAAAACGCTTCCTGCTGAGCAACCGCGCCAGCCTGTACCGAGCCCTGGGCGGACACTGGACAAACGAGCTGACCGCCCCACCCAGCCTCCAGCTGGCCCAGGTCGCAGCCGCGAGGATACGACCATGACACGCTGGTCATTTCCCGAATGGGCAAAGCGGCTCTTCCAGGTTCTGCTCCCCGTCCTGATTCTGGGCGGCGGGGTGATCGGAGCCCGGGCGCTCATTGCCGCGCGTCCGGAGGTCAAGAAAACGACCCAGCAGACCAGCGCGCCCGTTGTCGAGGTCATCACGGTTCAGTCTGAAGATACCCAGGCCGTGATTTCGGCCTTTGGCACGGTGCGGGCGCATCAGGAACTCAGCGTTCAGCCCCAGGTCAGCGGCTCTGTGGTTGAGCAACACGCCAGCCTGATCAAAGGCGGTCTGTTGCACACCGGGGACGTCCTGCTGCGGATTGACCCGCGCGACTACACCTACGCGGTCGAGACCCAGCAGGGCGCCCTGGCCAAGGCCGAATTCGAGTTGGAGCTCGAACGCGGCAACCAGGTCATTGCCCAGCGCGAGTGGAATCTTCTTGAGTCGTCAATCGAGACCAGCGAAATGGGAAAACAGCTGGCCCTGCGCCAACCCCATCTGCGCGAGAAACGGGCTGCGGTGGCGGCGGCCAAAAGCCGGCTGGCCAAGGCCGAGTTGGACCTCCAGCGGACGACGCTGAGCGCCCCCTGCAACGCCCTGGTGCTGGACGAGTCGGTCGAGGTCGGCCAGCTCGTCATGTCCCAGACGCCCGTCGCCCGCCTGGTGTGTACCGACGCGTTTCGGGTCGAGGTCAGCATTCCCATGCACGAGCTGGCCTGGGTCGCTATCCCCGGTCCGGCACAGGCGCGTGGCTCGCAGGTACGGGTGCTCCGGGACCTGGGCAGTGACAAGACCGCCCAGCGTCAGGGCGTGGTCGCGGGTCTGCTCGGCGACGTGTCGGAAAACGGCCGGATGGCGCGTCTGCTGGTCCTGGTCGAGGACCCCCTGAGCCGCAACGTCTCGCAAGACCAACAGCTGCCGCTGCTCCTGGGAGAGTACGTGCGGGTTGAAATCGACGGCCCGCGACTGACGGATGTGTTTGTCGTGCCCCGCAACACGCTCCGGGAAGGCGGCCGGATGTGGGTCAAAAACGACAACAACCAGCTGGAAATCCGCCAGGTCGAGGTGGCGCTGAGCAGACACGACTCGCTGCTGATCCAGAGCGGCTTGCAGGACGGCGACCAGGTGATTACGAGCCCGCTGCCCGTCGCCCTGTCCGGCATGCTCTTACAAAGCCCGTCCGACGGCCCGTCCTCTGCCTCGCCCCCGATACAGCCCACCGAGCCGAGCCCCCCGGCTGCCGACGCGGGCGAAGGCTCAGTCTGAACGAAACGCCATGGAACACCCGAGGTCCGATCCGGCTCCGTCACCATCGCACAAGGGGCCAATTGCCTGGATGGCACGCAACCATGTGGCGGCCAACCTGGTCATGCTGATCATCGTGTGCGGCGGCTTCATCGCCAGTACCCAGGTCAAGCAAGAGGTCTTTCCAGAATTTACGATGGACTTCATCACCGCCTGGGTGCACTACCCCGGGGCGAGCCCAGCCGAGGTTGAGCAGGGCATCGTCCTGTCGATCGAGGACCGGGTGCGCGGTATAGACGGGGTGAAAAAGGTCACGGCCACGGCGCGCGAAGGCTTCGGCACGGTGGTGGTCGAACTGCTGTCCGGCGCAAATTCGGGTAAGGCGCTCCAGGATGTCAAAAACGCGGTTGACGGCATCCTGTCTTTTCCTGAAGAGGCGGAAAAACCGGTCGTCAGCCTGGTTGAGATGCGCAACCAGGTGCTGAGCCTCATGGTGTATGGCGACCAGGACGAACAGACCCTGCGCGACCTGGCCGAACAGATCCGCGACGAACTGCTCCAGCGGCCGGACATTACGCTGGTTGAGCTGGGGGCGGTGCCTCGGCTCGAGATTGCCGTTGAGGTGCCCCAACGCAATCTGCGCGCCCACAACCTCACCCTGGGTCGGATCGCCCATGAGATACGTGAAGCTGCGGTTGAGCTGCCGGCCGGCGGGCTGAAGGCTGCGGGCGGAGAAATCCTGCTGCGCACCCAGGAGCGCCGCGACTATGCCAGCCAATACGCCGATATTCCGGTCGCCTCCGCCCCGGATGGTTCGCGCATTACGGTCGGCGATATTGCCGAGATTACGGACGGTTTTGAAGATTCCGACTTCGAGGCTTTTTACAATAATCAGCCCGCCATCCAAATCGACGTGTATCGGGTGGCCAGGGAAACCCCGCAATCGGTTTCGGCCGGCGTCCACGCCTACCTCGACGATCTCCTGCCCCGGCTGCCGGCGGGGGTCGGCATAGCGGTCTGGAACGACTTCTCCGAGATCTACCGCGACCGGATGGGCCTGCTGTTGAAAAACGCCTTTCTCGGCCTGGCCCTGGTTCTGCTCCTGCTGGGCTTGTTCCTCGACCCCAAGCTCGCCTTCTGGGTCACCCTGGGCATCCCGATCTCGATCATGGGCGCCTTCCTGTTTATGCCCCTGGGCGGCGCGTCGATCAACATGATCTCGCTCTTTGCGTTTATTATCACGCTGGGTATCGTTGTTGATGACGCGGTCGTCGTCGGAGAAAACATCTATGAGAGACGCCAACGCGGCCTGCCATTCATGCGGGCTGCGGTTGAAGGGGCGCGGGAGATTTCGGGACCGATTGTTTTTGCCGTCCTGACCAACATCGTTGCCTTTCTGCCGCTCATGTTCGTGCCCGGCCCGGCGGGGAAATTCTTCCTCAATATTCCGGCGGTGACCATCGCGGTGTTCACCGTCTCCCTGATCGAGTCGCTGTTTGTCCTGCCCGCCCACCTGTCGCGCCAGCGCAAACCGAGCCGGGTGTGGCAGATCCTCGGCCGTCCCCAGCTGCTCTTCGACCGCCTCCTCCAGGCATGTGTCCGGCGGGTCTACCAGCCACTTCTCCGCACCGCGACCACGTATCGGTATGCCACCCTGATGACCGGGATTGCCATCCTGCTGCTGGCTCTGGGCGCGGTCAGGGGCGGTCATATTCAGTTCAGTTTCATGCCACGTATTGACGACGATCTGATCACCGCTCAAGCCACCCTGCCGTTCGGCGTTCCGGTGGACACCGCACGGCGGGTGCAGGGGCAGCTTCTCGACGCCCTGCAGATGGCCGTCGAGACCCACGGGGGGCAGGACATCGTGTACGGGACGTACACCCAGATCGGAGCGGCGCTGCGCTCGCCCGGGCCTGAAGACGGGCCGCCCAAGTTGGGCGGCAGTCATCTGGCCGGGGTGCAGGTCGTCCTGGTGCCAACCGATCAACGCACGGTCAGCGGCGTCGAGTTCGCCAACACCTGGCGTCAGGCGGCCGACCATATCGCCGGTCTGGAGTCGCTGACCTTCAAAGCCGAAACCGGCTTTGGCAGCGACAGCGCCCTGGACATTCAGCTCACCCACCGCTCGCGCGACATTCTGGAGAGCGCCGCCGCCGAGCTGGCCGGCCTGCTGTCCGGCTACGCCGGCGTCACCGATATCGACGACGGGGTATCGCACGGCAAACCCCAGCTCAGCCTGACCGTCAAACCCGAGGCGCGCAGCCTCGGCATCAACGCGACCGATCTGGCCCGCCAGCTGCGGAGTTCGTTCTACGGGGCTGAAGCCCTCCGCCAGCAACGCGGCCGCAATGAGGTCAAAGTCATGGTCCGGCTGCCCGAACACGAACGACGCACCGCCCATACGATTGAGCAGCTGATGATCCAGACTGCCCAGGGCGGCGAAATTCCCCTGCTCCAGGCTGCGGCGGTCGAGTACGGACGGGCGTATACCGAGATTCGTCGTCGCGAGGGACGGCGCGTCATGGCCGTCACGGCCGATGTGGATGAAGACATCTCCAACGCCAATACGATTGTGGCCGCGCTGGAGCAGAACGAACTGCCCTTCCTGACGCAGAAATACCCCGGCCTGAATTATACCCTGGAGGGCGAGCAGGAGTGGCAAGAAGAAGCCCTGGGCGCCATAGCCCTGGGCTTTGTTTTCGCCCTGCTGGCCATCTACGCCCTGCTGGCCATTCCCTTCAAGAGCTATATCCAGCCGCTGATCGTGATGCTGAGTATTCCGTTCGGCATTATCGGCGCAATCATCGGCCATGTCCTGCTGGGCTATGAGCTGAGCATGATCAGCCTGTTCGGCATTATCGCCCTGGCCGGGGTGGTGATTAACGGTGCGCTGGTCCTGGTGGTGACGGCCAATCAGCTGCGCGACGGGGAACGGCTCGACCCCGTGGCGGCGATCTGTCAGGCCGGCGGGCGGCGTTTCCGGCCGATTCTGCTGACCTCGTTGACCACCTTTTTTGGCCTCGTGCCGATGATTTTCGAGACCTCGATGCAGGCCCGCTTCCTGATCCCGATGGCGATCTCAATTGGCTTCGGGGTTCTGTTTTCGACCGTGATCATTCTGCTGATCATCCCGGCCGGCTATCTGATCCTGGAAGACCTGAAACGGCTCCCGCGTCTCCTCCGGGCACCAGCCCCGCAGCCCCGCCCTCAAGACGTTCCTCAAGCGGCAGATATCCCCCAGGCCGAAGGCGCTCCGCAGCCCGCCCCGCAGCCCGACTAGGCCGGGGCGGCAGCTGACCGATGCCGACAGGTTCGGCAACCCGCAGCGACTCAGGCCACCCTGAACGGGTGAATTGCCAAAGAAGCAGAGCCACTCGCTCGCGCAACAGTGATACCCATTCGCGCGGAGAACGAGGCTTCAACAACTTGACAAGAACCGAGCCGCGCAGAAAGATGCATCCGGCAACAGAGACAAAGTAACAGGATTGCACGAAGGACTCGTTCCCGCTCTGAGCCAGCGGGGCGATAGCTATATCCAATAAAGGGGACCTTACTATGAAGCTTGCGCTGTATCTGCCGAATCTCCGCGACAAGATCACGGTCAGCGAAATCGTAGACTTGGCTCAGGAGGCGGAGACGCTTGAATTTGACTCGGTGTGGTCGCTGGACCGTATCGTGGTACCCGAAGCCTCGGACCGCCAGGAACTCGAAAAGTCGTTTGGCTTCATGTCGGAATTTCCGAAGGCGCTGCCGGTGAGTGCCCGGGCAGAGTTCCTGCACGGCATGCCGCTCATTCCGTATCTGGCGGCCATTACCAAGCACGTCCGCTTGGGGGTCAGTATTATTGTCACGCCCTATCGTGCTCCCGGCGTGCTGGCCGCAGAACTCGCCACCTGGGATCACCTCTCGGGCGGGCGTCTGAACGTCGGCGTCGGCTCGGGCTGGATGCCGGAGGAGTTCGCCGCGTCAAGCGCCGCTCATGTCTATAAGAAACGCAACACCCACGTGAGAGAAACGATCGAAGTGATGCAGGGGGTGTGGACCAACGAGCTGTTCGAGTACCACGGAGAATTCGTCGACTTTCCAAAATGCGGCTTTGGCGTGAAACCAGTCCAAAAGCCACGGCCGCCGATGTTTTTTGGCGGCTTGGGCCGACCCGATCTCGCAGCAGCACGAGTCGCCAGGTATGGCCTTGAAGGCTGGATCGGGATCATGGACACCCCGGAAGCGATTGCGACCTGGCGAACCGCCATTCAGGACGAGTTGGAGAAGCTCGGCGGCGAGCACAGCATCGACGACATCGAAATTTCGAGCATGCTGCCGTTTGAGATTACGCGCGACAAAACGGACCAGACGCCACGCGGCAAGCTGACGCCCACGCTGGTCGGTACGGCCGAGCAGATCGCGGACAATCTCAAGCGCTATCGGGATGCCGGGCTGACGCTGCCCCTCCTGTGGCCGCCGTTCAGTGGCACGCCAACCGCCAAGACCATCGGGGATATGCGCCGCCTCGTCCACGACATCCTGCCCAAGGTCTAGGACCGGCTCGGCGGTTATCGAGCTGTGCGCCTTCAGAGCACCAGGCTCGGACCGCCGTTCCTGCTCCAGTGTTCGTTGTCGTCATACTCGCGCCATCGGACCGCGCCGCGCTCGCCCTGCAGGAATGCCCCTCCAGCCGGAACAGCGCAGGGGTGGCCCGGAGGGCCGAGGCGGGGTATCCCTCACTCCCTGTCGGGCATGACAAAATTCTGCCGGCGCTGTTGCCACTCCAGCAAGATGCCCTGTCTCTTGCCATACTCAGGGGAACTCTGCGACCGACACTACCAGCCGCACCAGGTCTGCCAGCCGGGAGATGTCCAGCTTGTGGCAGATTTGCCCCAGGCGCCGATGGACAGAGGCTTCCGTGCACTCCGTCGCTACGGCAATCTCGCGCACCGTCCGGCCTTCCGCCAGCCAGACCGCTACTTGGCTCTCCACCTGTGCGAGGCCCAGGCTCGCGGCCACCGGGACGGGGTCAATGCGGGATTGACGCCCCAACTCGGTAATCAGCACCAGGACGGCGATGTGGCCAGCCCCGAAGTCCGACTGGCGGGCACCTACGGGCTTAACGTGCACGATGAACGACGGCAACGCGGAGGTACGACGGAGTAGCATTGCCCCACTGACGGCGGCTGTGGCAGACGGAAGCGCCCCGGCCACCAACCGCTCAAGCCGGACATGGTCGGCCGGTACACGGGCGCGAAGAAACCCGCCCTGGTCTGACACCGTATCGCCATGTCGCAGCGTGGCGCGGGCCCGGTCATTCGCCGCCACGATTCGCCCCCGGCGGTCCAGGTGGATGACACCAATCCGGGGGGTGTCGAGCAGGTCGGTCAGCGTGGTGCTCAGGGCTTCAGCGCCGGCCAGCGCCTGCCGGACGCGGACATACTGCCGGATGTGGGGTAGCAGCCCTTTGACCAGCGCGAGCTGCGTAGACCCCCAGCCACTCGGAGAGGCGGGGTCAGCGATGGCCCAGATGACAGAGAAGCCACCCGGCCCGTCCAGGCGCACGTGCAAGCCATGCTGGGCGCTGGCCCGGACCAATGACTCGTTGTAGGTGGGCGAGGTCTTCAGCTCCTCGGCCGTGTACAGCGCGGTGGTGTGCACCAGCCGGCTGTCGGGCAGTTCCTGCAAGCGCGGTATGCTTTCGTCTGTGGGGTAGTAGCTGTCGAGGTACTCGCGCTCCAGGTCTTCGCGGCGCTGGCCCCGATAGTAGAGCCCGATGAAGAGAGACCGGACATCGTCCTTCGAGCCTTCGCTGACGAGGATGGCATTGCCTTTTGCGCCACACGCCTCATCAATCAAAGCCGAGGTGGCTGGCCACTGGGTCTCGTCGAGCATGGCGTCGGACAACGACGCCATGATGCGCTCGAAAGCATCCTGGTCGCTCATACCGATTCTTCCTGACTCCGCTTGATCCATTATTCATGACCGGGATAAGGACTACGCACGGAGACAGAGTTCAAGGGGTCGGGAAGGTTATTCGTCCATTCTGATTGTATGTATTTAGTCTACAGGCAGGGTCATCAGCGTGTCAACCAGAGCGGCACCGGACAGACCGGGCGCGGCAGACACCTGTTGGCACCACGGGCCCCGGACACGGCTGAGTTGGGCGTGGCCGGTCCGCTATCCGGGCCGGTGTCGGAACAGCGGGCGGGCGCGCCACAGCAACACCCCCAGGCCCGAGATCGCCACCGCTTGCAGCAGCCCAATCGGCCAACCGTTGCCCCGCTCACTCCACTCGCTCCACACCAGGTGGGCCAGCGCCACCTGAAACACGTACACCGCAGCCCAGGGCCACATCCAGGCCGCCATCTTCCAAAAGCCCCAGGCGCCGGCCACAAACAGCGCCGCGTGCAGTCCGCCGGTCGCCTTGGCCGCCCAGCCGTACAGTTCGATGCCCAGCACGACCTCAACGTCCTCGGCCAGGGGACGCAGCGCAACCTCTATGGGCACACCAATAGCCAGCACCACGCGCCAGGCAAACACCAGGTTCATCCACCACGGACGGCGGGACAACTCACGCTGCCATGTCGTGATTGCCATTGCCTTAGCGCCTCAGATACTGCTCGACGGCCCGCTCATTCCAACTCAGACCGTTGCCCGGAGTCGTGGGTATCAGCGCCTGGCCGTCCTGGATGTGCAGCGGCTGGTCCAGGATGGCGTTGGCCCAGTCCATGTATTCGAGCCAGTGGCCCGTCGGAGTGACCGCCAGCAGATGGGCGCTCAGCTCGGGGTACAAATGGCTGGAGATCGGCAGGCCGATCGGTTCGGCCAGCGCGATGGCCCGCAGCCAGCCGGTGACGCCGCCAATTTTGATCACATCCGGCATGAAAAAATCACACGCCCCGGCCGCCAATGCCTTGGCCATGTCACTCGGCCCCCAGCAGTTCTCGCCAATCTGGATCGGCGTGCGGGCCGTGGTCCGAATCTGGGCGTGACCCGCATAGTCCTCAGCCCGGGTCGGTTCCTCGATCCAGTACAGCCCCTCGGCGTCCAGCCGTCGCGCCCGCTGCTGGGCTTCGGGCACGGACAGCGACTGGTTGTAGTCGGCCATGACCAGCACCTCGTCTCCGACTGCCTGCCGCACAGCCCGGACGGCGGCCACATCAGCCGCACTGTCCGGGTAGCCCAGACGGACCTTGACCGCGCCAAAGCCGGACGCCATCAAGTCCCGGGCTTCGGCCAGCAGGTGCTCGGTAGTGCTGATGCCCAGGCCGCAGCTGTTATAGGCCGGTATCGGCCGCTCCTGCCCGCCCAGCAGGCGCACCAGCGGCAGCTCGGCGGCCTTGGCCAGGATGTCCCAGGCGGCGATATCCACCCCGGCCATGGCCATGCCGACCAAGCCCTGGGTGCCGAGCAGTCGAAAGCGCCCCTGGAACTGCTCGGCCAGGGTCAGGGGCGAGACGGGCTGGTTGAGAATCAGTTTTTCAAGCTCGTTGAGCAGGACGACCAGAGGCTTCAGGGTGACCGGGGTATAGCCGAAAATATAGCTGCGCCCGGTGATACCCTGATGGGTTTCCAGGTCAAGCAGGACGAGCGGGGCAATGC
>JAAXHF010000191.1 GCA_012271025.1 Deltaproteobacteria bacterium
GCCCAGACGGTTTGATAACTCGTGGTCGGCCTTGATGGCCAGCGGGATGATTTCACGTTCTGCCCGCTCGGGCGGGATCCGATAGGCCGGACCACTGACCGCCAGGCTGCCGACAACCGTGCGCGTATAGTCTTTGACCGGTACGGCGACGGTGTGCACGTCGGGCATATATTCTCCATTATCAATCGCGTAGCCCTTGCTGGCGATCACGCCTAACTGCTCAATCAGAACCGGCCGGTCGGTAATCGTCCGTTGGGTGTGCAGGGTCAGCTCGTCGGACAGGATGCGCTGGATTTCCTCGGTCGGCTCAAACGCCAGATGCACCTTGCCCACCGCAGTGCAGTGCAGCGGCAGGTTTTCGCCGATCTGGGAGACGATACGAACCGGCTGGTCGGACTCGACCATGGCCAGCGGCACGACTTTGCTCCTGCGCATGACGGCCACATAGGCACTCTCGCGGCAGTCTTTGACTACCTCGGTCATGATCGGCCGGGCCTGTTGCAACAGGCCCATATGCTGAATATAGGTCTGGCCCAGCTGGAGGCAGTGTGTTCCCAGGCGGTAGTTTTCAGTCGAGCGGTTCTGTTCTATATAGCCACGGGACTCCAGGGTTGCCAGAATACGGAAAACGTTGTTTTTATGCAGATCCAGCCGTTTGCTCAGCTCGGTCACGCCCAACTCCCCATCGCCATGGAACTGTTCCAGCACATCCAAGGCATGGATCACGGCTTGGATGATATAGTTGCTTTTTTCACGGCGGACCATGCTTCCTCCTCAAAGGGGAACAAGGTCATCATCGTTCACTGTGATGACCGCCTCATCAGGAAGAGAGTAGGGTTCCCCTTTACACCGCTGGGCTCTAAGCAAATGACGTTCTACCCTAGAGGATGTGATTTCCCTTTGTCAACATGGTCTGCGCCACGCTGGCCCAGCCCGGCCTGAGCAGGAGAGACACGGTGGATGCGGACACGGCTTTTGATATTCTCAACCCGGACGGGCGTTTTCCACTCCTCCTGACCTGTGAGCACGCCTCGTGTCGGGTGCCGGTCGCCTACCGCAATCTCGGCCTGAGCCAGGCTGCCCTGGGCCGGCACATCGGCTGGGATATCGGAGCCCGGGCGGTTCTTGAGGCCGTTGTGCGGAGGCTGGACGCCCCGGCGGTCTGCTCGCGCTACTCGCGTCTGCTCATCGACTGTAACCGCACGCCGGACGATCATGACCTGATCGTGAGCCACAGCGACGGGACACCCATCCCTGGTAACCAGCGTCTCTCGGCAGCCGAGCGGCACGAGCGTATCACACGGTTTTACCAGCCGTATCACGACGCGATTGATGCCACGCTCGGGAAGCTGCTGGCCAGGCACGTCCGGCCGGCCCTGCTCAGCCTGCACAGTTTCACCCCGGCCCTGCGCGGCCAAGCCGAGCACGAGCGCGCGTTTGACATTGGCGTGCTGTTTGATGACTACCGGGACGTGGCCGCCGACCTCGGCCGACGCTTGCACCAGGCCGGCTATCGGGTCCGCCACAATGAGCCCTACTCCGGCTATGAGGGACTGATTTTCAGCGCCCGTAGCCATGGCCGGCGGCATCGGCTTGTGTATCTGGAACTGGAAATGAATAATAGTCTGCTCGGGCAGCCCGACAGTATTGGCCGGATGGCGGAGGCCATCGGCGAGGCCTGCGTTGGGCTGTCAAAGTGGACGATGATCTCTTCCTGATCTGGAGGTCATCATCGTCCACTTTGTTCACGTCACATGACGGCTAAGGACAGCAGAAAAGGGGAGCGTATGCGTATTATTTTGATTGGCCAAGCCGCGTTTGCCGAAAAAACCTTGGAGAAGCTGGTCGATAGAGGCGAAGAGGTGGTGGCCGTCTTTTGCCCACTGGACGCGGCCCAAGGCAGAATCGACCCGGTCAAACAACGGGCGATTGATCTCGGTATTCCCGTCCACCAGCACAAGTCGATGAAGCGGGAGCAAGCCGAGGTGGTCAAGAAGTTTGCAGACCTGAACGCCGATCTGGCGATTCTGGCCTTTGTGACCCAGATTGTGCCGCCAGCCGTCTTTAATACGCCCAAGTGGGGCAGTATCTGTTTTCATCCGTCGCTGCTGCCCAAGTATCGTGGCCGGAGCGCGATGAACTGGGCTCTGATCAACGGCGAAACCACAACCGGCCTGACCCTGTTCTGGGTTGATGAGGGGATCGATACCGGGCCGATTCTGTTGCAGAAAGAGGTCGCGGTCGATCCTGACGACACCACCGGCACGCTGTACTTCAACAAAATCTTTTCGCTCGGCGTTGACGCTATTGCCGAGTCGGTTGACCTGATCGAGGCCGGCAATCCGCCCCGCCTGGTTCAGGACGAGTCGCTGGCCAACTACGATCCGCCGTGCGCCGATGAACACGGCCAGATCGACTGGTCCAAGCCCGCCCAGCAGATCTACAACCAGATCCGGGGCTGTGACCCGCAGCCCGGCGCGCATACCGTCTGGCAGGGCCAGATGATTCGCCTGTACGACTGTCGGCTGCAGCCCGCCAGCGGCACGGCTGCAGCCGGACAGGTGCTTGAGGTCGATCAGGAAACCGTCAGCATCGCGGCTTCCGGGGGCACGCTGGTGGCCGGGAAAATGCGCAGCCAGGGCAAGAAGCTGGCCGCCGCAGAAGTGGCCAAACAGAGCGGTTTGGGGGTGGGGGACAGGCTGGGCTAAGGAGATTGCCCAAGGGCGGTCGCAGGGAGCCGCCCCTACGAGGTCAGCGGCTCCAGCTCGACCAGGATTTGGCCCAGTTCGACCAGCTCTCCCGGTGCGACATGAATCGTTTTCACCTTGGCCCGTGCGCCGCTGGCCAGGGTGTTTTCCATTTTCATGGCTTCGAGCACCACCAGGGTCTGGTTGGCCTCAACCTCATCGCCCTGGCTGACTCGGACCTCAAGAATTTTGCCCGGCATAGGCGAGCGGATTTCGGGCTCCCAGCCACCGGCCTGGCTTTTGCGCTCACGGCCCTGGTTGCCCTGGGCTGTACTGAATTCGTACACCCGGCCCTCGACGGCGACCAGAATGCGGCCGCCGTGGCTGACGACATGAGCCTGGACCGCTCGGCCATCAAGCAACATGGACGATGATCTCTTCCTGCTCGGCCGGTCATCATCGTCCATGTTGAAAAGCAGTGTCATTGACCCGTTGCGGGCCGAGATCAGCTGGGCCTGCCCGCTGTGCCCGTTCAGGCTGAATTCGTACCTGTCCCCGCTCTGGGTGTAGTCGAGGACCAGCGCTTCGTCCTGTGCGTACAGGGTGGTCTTCATCCGCTAGTGTCCTAAGCGCCAGCCGCCGAGCTGGGTCCAGGGGCTTGGTGGGGGGGAGTGTGGGCTTGGTGCCTGGCCGGAACTTGGCTGGGTCTGGCCCAGCGCCGCAGCCAGGGCGGCGACCGAGCGATGGGTGGTCGTATCCGGCTGCCAGTTCTGGAAGTGTTCGGCCAGAAAGCCGGTATGGGTGTGCCCGGCAATGAAGGCCGGATGGGCCAACACATCAAGGAGAAACGGTCCGTTTGTGATCGGGCCGAGCACCACACACTGGCGCAGGGCGGCCTGCATACGTTGGCGCGCCTGCTCGCGGTCTTGGCCCCAAGTGGACAGCTTGGCAATCAGCGGGTCGTAGTACACGCTGACCTGGCTGTCCAGTTCCACCCCCGCGTCAACCCGAACGCCGGGCCCGGCAGGCGGCTGCCAGGCCAAGACCGGCCCGGGGGCGGGCAGGAAGCCGTTGGCCGGGTCTTCGGCGTACAGCCGGCACTCACACGCGTGGCCGCTGGGCTGAATAGCGTCCTGACCGAAGCCCAGCTCTTCGCCGGCGGCAATCCGGATTTGTTCGCGGACCAGGTCGAGGCCGGTAACCAGCTCCGTAATCGGGTGTTCGACCTGGAGTCGGGCATTGACTTCCAAGAAGTAAAAACGGCCCTGATCATCCAGGATGAATTCGACCGTGCCGGCGTTGTAATAGCCTGCGGCTCGGGCTACGGCCAGGGCCGCTCGGGTCATGTCTGCCCGCAGCGGCTCGGAGACCGCAGGGGACGGCGTTTCTTCAAAAATTTTCTGATAGCGGCGCTGAATCGAGCATTCCCGCTCACCCAGATGGACCAGCGTCCCGTGCTGGTCGCCCAGCAGCTGGACTTCGACGTGGTGCGGTTTTTCCAGGTAGCGCTCAATATATACCGTGCCCTCGGCAAAGGCGGCTGCGGCTTCGCGCTGGGCGGCCGCCAGGGCCTCGTCCAGCTCGTCGTAGCTGCGGACAATCCGCATGCCTTTGCCGCCCCCGCCAGCCGCAGCTTTGATCAACAGCGGATAGCCGAGTGCCTCGACCTGTTCTTTGAGCACCGCCGGCTCGGTCGCCGGCTGTTCCAGGGCCGGGATGACCGGCACCCCGAGCGCGGCAACGGTCTGGCGGGCGAAGATTTTGTTGCCAACGGCCGACAAGGATTGCGGCGCCGGCCCGATAAAGGTCAAACCGGCCTCATGCACCTGCTGGGCAAACGCGGCGTTTTCCGACAGAAACCCGTAGCCCGGATGAATCGCCTGGGCGCCGGTGTGTTGGGCGGCGGCAATAATCGCCGCGCCGTTCAGGTAGCTTTCGGTGGCGGGCGCCGGGCCGATACACACCGCTTCGTCAGCCGCGTGCAGATGGGGAGAAGACAGGTCGGCCTCGGAATACACCGCCACGGCCGCGATGCCCATCTCTTGACAAGTTCGGGCGACGCGGGCGGCGATTTCCCCACGGTTGGCGATCAGAATCTTTTTGAACACGACTCACTGCACCTTCTGGTACTTGCGATAGTCGTAGCCGGTTGCCATGGCCAGCAGCAGCTTGTCCATACCGCCCTGGCGCTCGCGACGCAGGACGGCCAAGCGGTCCAGAAAGTCCTGGTAGTCCTTGTGGACCCGCCGCTTACGGTTGACGCTGCGAAAGACAAAATCCTTCAGCCGGGTGACGGTGAAACGCAGGGCCGAAAACCGGAGTTCATTGGGAAAGGCGTCCCACTCGACCAGGGCCAGGGTCCGCATTTCCTGGTAGCCGTCAATCAGAGCGTTGAAGCGGTCGAGGTGGTAACGCCCGTCCAGATAACACAGCGCATTCACCGCAGTGGCCAGGTCACTGATCAGTTTTCCCTGTGCCGCAGCCTCAAAATCGAGGACGCCGGACACCTTTTTGCCCCGGAACAGCAGGTTGTCGGCAAACAGGTCGCCATGAATGACGCCCTTTGGCAGCCGCTCTTCGAGATACTCCTCATGGTGGGCCAGCTCATCGTCCAGGGTGTGTTTGACCTGCTTCAGGTGGGCCGGCAGGTTCATTCGCAGGTAGAGGTTTCGAATGCAGGCAAAGCTGAAACGGTTCTTCAGGCTGGGTTTATAGCTTTGCCCGGCCAGATGGAGGGTGGCGAGTGTTTTCCCGACCTGGTGCAGATGCTCGGGGCTTATTTGCTCGACAGCACGTTCCTTGCCGGACAGGGCGGCGTACACCGACACGACCTTGCCTCTGTACTCACGCAGCAGCAGACCGTTTTGGTCGGCAATCGGCCTCGGACAGGCGATGCCCTTGGTCCGCAGAAAGGCGAGCAGTTCAATCTCGCGCTGCGCCTGCTCGGCGTCCTTGACCTCGTCTACCTTGAGAAAGAATTTGCTTTTGCCGAATTCGAGCCGGTAGTAGGTATTGACGGAGCCGGCAGCGACGCCACAGAAGGCCGACAGCTCCCCCAGCTTATAGGGTTTGATGAGGCTTTCCAGTGTTCTTCGCTTGAGGACGGTGTGGACCGCCATGCTGCCGCCCCGTATGTCCGTGTTGTGATCAACGACTCTGAAAACAGGCAAATACAGTGACTTAGCTTACTCTCTGACTTCTGTCATGTCAAGAAAAAATGACTGAGCGCCCATTCAGGGCAGCGTTCGCCCGGCCTCGGTCGGGTGACGGTCTACCAGCCCATGACATACGACGGCATGCGCTTGCTGTGTTCACCGCGCAGGTCTGCCCCGCCTTTGACGATGCCGTGTTTCAGATCGACACAGATTCCGAGCACGTCGCCCTCGCTCCAGTCTCCGCTGACCTCGATGGTATGGCCCCGCGCCTCAAGCTGCTGGCGGACCTGACTCGGGATACGACCTTCGAGGCGGAGCAGGCCGGGCGCGGCATTATGCGGAAAAAAGCTCGACGGAAAATGGGCTGAGGAGAAGCGTGGGGCTTCAATCGCGTCTTGGACCTCCATGCCGAAATCGGCCATGTTCAGGAAGAATTGCAGGGTCCACTGGTCCTGCTGATCGCCTCCGGGCGTGCCAAAGACCAGATAGGGTTCACCCTTGCGCAGCACCAGACTCGGTGTCAGGGTCGTGCGCGGCTGTTTGCCGGGAAGCAGGGCGTTGGGATGGCGCGGGTCGAGGAAGAAGGTCTGGACCCGGGTGCCCAGCGGAAAACCAAGGCCGTCAATCACCGGAGAAGACGGAATCCAGGCTCCGCTGGGGGTAAAAGAGGCCATATTGCGTTGGGCGTCGACCACCGTCACGTACACGGTCCCCGGTCCCCAGTTGCGGGCGGCAAACACCTCTTGGCCCTCCAGCAGCGCCACCCCGGTATGGGGGTCGCCCGGCCGCTGGTCGTGCGAGGCGTGGTGGGGGTCAATCAGGATGCGACGTTGGGCTGCATACGCTTCGGACAGCAGGCTGTGCAGCGGGACATCGACAAATTTCGGGTCGCCGTAATACTGTTCGCGGTCGGCAAAGGCCAGCTTCAGACTCTCGGCCACCGTATGGATATAGTCGGCGCTGTTATGGCCCAGGCTGCTGAGGTCATAGCCCTCCAGGAGCGCCAGCTGTTGCAGAAACACCGGTCCCTGGCTCCACGGGCCGCACTTATACACCTCATAACCACGGTAGGTATACGAGACCGGCTCTTCGATCGTAGTCCGAAACGCGGCCAGGTCCTGGGCGGTGACCAGCCCGCCGTGGGCTTTGCAGTGCTCCTCAATAATCTGCGCGATTTCTCCCCGATAAAAGGCGTCCCGGGCCGCCTCCAGCCCGGCCTCACGACCGCCCGCTTGGGCGTCCTGCTCGGCCTCCATCAGGCGCCGGAAGGTCTGTCCCAGGTCCGGGTTTTTGAGGATTTCTCCCACCTCGGGCAGGCGGCCGTCCGGCAGATAGACCTTGGCCGAAGACGGCCATTTCCTACGAAAACGCTCCGCATTGCCGGCAATCGAGAAATCCATTCGCATATACGCCGGAGCCGGGCCGCGCAGCGCGGTATGGAGCGGAAAGCCGTCCTCGGCCAGTTCCAGGGCCGGTTCCACGACCTGGCTGAAGCGCAGCGTGCCAAAGCGCTGGAGGACGCCGAGCAACGCATCGGGGGCGGCACACGGACCGGCCGCCTCAACGCCGTTGAACGGGATCAGCGGAATGTCGTGTTCCCGAAACCACTCAATCGTTGCCGCCCGGGGGGCAACCGTGTTCCCGTTAATCGCCGCCACCCGCCCGTCAGCCGCAGTATACACCAGGGCCGACAGTTCCCCGCCAAAGGTATGCATATGGGGGTTGAGCACGCCCTCGGCCAGGGTTGCCGCCACGGCCGCGTCAAAGGCGTTCCCCCCGGCCTGCAACATGCGTAGCCCGGCCTGGCTTGACAGATAGTGTTCGGTGGCAACCATGCCCCGCGTACCCATGAGTGTTGGACGATAGGCCATAGGCTTCTCCTTGAGAAAGGCGCTCCGCACCATGCCCCCTAGCACGTCGGGTGAGGAAAGGGAAGCAAATCGGGAATAAAGCAGGCGAGCAGAGGATTGTCTTTGGGTATGGCACGAGTCTGGTCTGAGAACGCCCCGGCAGGTCGCAGTCCTCCTCTATATGACGATGTCGTGAAAGGTGATCGTGATACCCTCACGACCTTGTTGTCATGATCACCCTTTCTCTGTATATTTTGCGCGGAAAATACCAACAAGGAGGGTTTCACATGTCGTGTTCACGTTTGATCAGATGGGGGCTGGCCGTTGCGCTTGCCCTTGTCGCGAGTCCGGCCGTCGCCGACCTCAACCCTGGCGATAAGCTCGACAGCTCGAACTGCGAGCAAGCCCGCAGCATGCTGCCGGACTTTGTGACGGAAAAGTTCTGTGCTGGTGACTATGCCGCAGAAATCATTGAGGTCACCGACGAGCAGTTCCAGTACAGTACAAAGTTCAAAGCCGGCTCCGAGGCCAACGCCGGAAAATACTATGTGACGGACACTGGTCACATGTATGAGACGGCCACCCAGACGTGGCCCAAGTTCTGGTACGGCTTCCCGTTTCCGGGCCTCAGCGCTTCACTCACCCAGGACAACTGGCAGGCCGAGCTGTCAAAGGACGCTACCATTCCTTACAGGATCATGTACAACCACCAGGTCGCCCGTTTCCAGATCGACGACGTGTACTGGTTCCTGTCGATCAAATGGTGTACGCCGGCTGGTTTTGACCGCTCGGTCGAATTCGGCGCCTACGCGACCTGGTATATCGGACGCCACTCCGGTCCGATGGAAAATCCCGACGAAACCTACCTCAAAGACATCATCTTCGGGGTCGCCCCGTATGACGTGGTGGGCGTCTCGACTTTGGAGTACTGGTTCACCGACCCGGAGAAATGGCAGTCCATCTGGGCCTTCGTGCCTACCATCCGCCGCGTGCGACGGCTGACCGCCTCGAACTCGTCCGAGGGGCTGTTCGGCTCCATCATCGCCCGTGACGATCCTTACGGCTGGGCCGGGAAAATCCAGTATATGAACTGGAATCTGATCGGTATTCAGGACATGCTGGTGCCGATTGCGCCGACCGGTATCGAAAAACCCATGCTGCCCGGTGAGCCGGCGCCGAAAAAGCTGCCGTCCAACGATGCCCATATCGGCAATAAGGGCCAGATCCCGCCGGGTCAGGTCGGCCGTATCACCTGGTCGCCGGAAGAGCGGGTCATGCACGGCTATGAAACACCGGGCTGGACCGGCAAGGCTTGGGCGCCGACCAACCTCAAGCTGGCCAAACGGACCTGCTGGGTTGTCGAAGCCACGCCCAAGGACCCCTACTACGCCTATGGACGGCGGATTGTCTACATCGACAAGTTTGCCTACTGGGCCTACTGGACGACCCTGTACGACCGGGCCGGCGAATACTGGAAGACCATCATCTGGATGGACAAGATGGGCTACACGCCGGGACGCGACATGACGGTCCGCCATCCGTTCTGGGGTGTTGGTGAGGATGTCCGACAGAATCGGGGCAGCTTCTTTGACGTGCAGTCCAAGGGCTATTACACCGAGTATGAGCTGGGCTTTCCGGATTCGACCTACACCACGAGTAACCTGGCCGCCCTGGGGAAATAAGGGACTCAGCCTGACTTCAACCGAAAGGGGTGGGGGTTCCCACCCCTTTTTGCTTGTGCGACGGTTTTGGGCAGGCACGGGGTCCTGCCCCTCCATCCAAACGGCACCAACGGGCAAAGGCGCTGAGCCATGCGTATCTTAGTCGTCGAAGATGAGAAAAAGGTCGCCAGTTTCATCCGCCGCGGACTCGAAGCCGAGCACTACCAGGTTGAGCTTGCGGCTGACGGCCAGCGCGGTCTGGAGTGTGTTCTTGAGGAAGACTACGATCTGCTGATTCTCGATATCATGCTGCCCAAACGGGACGGCTGGTCGGTGCTCGAAGAGATACGCCGCCGGCGGCTGTCCATCCCGATCCTCATGCTCACCGCTCGGGATACGATCAGCGACCGCGTGGCCGGCCTCGACCGCGGCGCGGACGACTATCTGACCAAACCGTTTGCTTTCGAGGAATTAGTGGCCCGGGTGAGAGCCCTGCTGCGCCGCGGAGTGCCTGCCCAGCCCCCGATGCTCCGCCTCGCCGACCTGCAACTGAATCCGGCCGAGCGAGCCGTGACACGAGCCGGACAACACATCGAGCTGACCGCCAAAGAGTTTGCCCTACTGGAATTTTTTCTGCGTCGGCCCGGCCGGGTGTTGAGCCGTGCCCTCATTGCCCAGCACGTCTGGGGGGTGGATTTCGATACCTTCACGAATGTGATCGACGTGTATGTCAACTACCTGCGCAAGAAGATCGACGCCGATTTTGAGCCCAAACTCCTACACACCGTGCGGGGTGTAGGCTATGTGCTCAAGGAGCCCGGCGCGTAAAAGGGCATTGTGTTGTCCGATGGGTCTCTCCTTGCTGACACGGTTCCGTGTGTGGCCCCGCACCCTCAGAGCCCGCCTGACGGTGTGGTATACGGCGCTGCTGTCCGGCATGCTGGCCGTGCTGGGGCTGGTCGCGCTGGTGCTGCTCGAACGGGGCTTGCATGACAACATCGACGCGTCGCTCGACTCCGTGGCCCGCGCGATTGCCGAGACGACCCGGGCCGCCCCCCGTTTCGGGCCGGGGCTGGACGAGGTCCTCGAATCCTTCTTCTTCCCCGGTTTTTCCCGCCGTTCTTTTCGGATGCTCGACCCCTTCGGTCGGCCCGACCCTCGGATCGCCCCGCGCGGTCGGCTCCAGTTTCCGATCAGCCCCCAAGCCCTGGAGAACGCCAAACACGGCCGCTCCACCTATACCACCATCAGCCTCCCGGATGTCTCTTCCACCCCGGTCCGCCTGCTGACCGTGCCCGTCTTCGAGCGTGGCCGTCTGCGCAACTTCATTCAGGTGGCGATGTCGCTGGAGAGCGCCGAAGCGGCCCGCTCGCGTTTTCTGTTCGTCCTGCTCGGACTGGCTCCGCTGGCGCTTGGCGGGGCGGCGCTTGGCGGTTGGTTCCTGGCCCGGCGTGCTCTGGCCCCGGTCGATGCGATGGTCGAGGCCGCCCGGCGGATTGAGGCCGAGGATTTGTCGCGGCGGCTTGAGGCTCGTGACAAGAGCGATGAGCTGAGCCGGCTGGCGACCGTCCTCAACGATATGCTGGCCCGCCTGGAACGCTCCTTTAGCACAGTCCGACATTTCAGCGCCGACGCCGCCCATGAGCTGCGCACTCCCCTGACAATTCTGAAAGGCGAGCTAGAGCTTGCGCTGCGGGCGTCTCAGACCGAGGAGGCGTATCAACACGTCCTCCGCAGTTGTCTCGAAGAGGTTGACCGACTCAGCGGCCTGGTGAATGACCTGCTCTTTCTTGCCCGCTCAGACGCGGGTCATCTCGAACGTGAGCACACCGCAGTCAATCTGGCCGAGGTGCTTGAAGACGTGCGTCCGGCCCTGCTGGCCTTGGCCGAGCCCAAGGCCGTGAACTGCACCATCACCAGCCCTGCCAGTGTGTGGGTCACGGGCAACACATCCATGCTGTTTCGGCTGATTTTCAATTTAGGCGAGAACGCGATCAAATACACACCGACCCGTGGCCGAGTCGAGATTCGGCTGAGCCAGCAGGCAGATACGGCCAGGCTGGAGGTGCACGACACCGGACCGGGCATCACGGCGGAAGACCGCGAGCAGGTTTTTGAACGATTCTACCGGACCGATTCCGCCCGGACGCGGGGTGGATCGGGCCTGGGATTAGCGCTGGTCCGCTCAATCGTGTTGCTGCATAACGGGCAGATCTGGCTGGACAGCGAGGTTGGGCGAGGAAGTTGTTTTCTTGTCGTGCTTCCGCTAGATAGCGAAGCACCGACAGAAAGAAGGAAGACCTCTTGACGGACGTCATGCCGAACGCCGAACGGTCTGAACGGACTCGGAGAATCCTGTTCGACAGCGCCTGCGCAGATGATACCTCCACAGCCCACAAGAAGATGCTCCTGATGCTGCTTCGGGTCTTCGACGGGCTGCGGCACGGTTCCTGAGGCATGTCGAGCATCTGATCTCTCAAGATGGGAGCTGCTACAGAGCTACGGTAAGGTGGGATATGGCGGCTGGTATCTCAAAAGCCGAACAGTCTGAACGGACTCGGCGGGCCTTGCGTGACGCGGCTTTGGAGTTGTTCGCCGAGCACGGGTATGCCAAAACCTCGACCGAAGAGGTCGTGCGGCGTGCCGCAGTAACCAGTGGCGCGCTGTACTACCACTTTCACGACAAAGTTGGGCTCTTCGCAGCAGTTTATGAGGAGCAGAGCGTTGCTTCGGTGCAAGCCGTTACCAAGCGCGTCCAAGTCGCTGATGGGGATCTGTGGCAGCGGGTTGTGGTCACGGCGTGTCAGGCTTTTGTAGAACGGGCCGCCGACCCACGCGCACGGCGCATTCTCTATGTGGATGGCCCGGTCGTGCTGGGCCGGACCGCTATGTTACAGACTGGGCCGGGTCTGGAGTTGGCCCGTCAGGCGTTCGCGGTATTGGCGTCCGAGGGCTTGCTTGAACCGCTGCCGCTCGACCCGTTGGTCCACCTGCTGTGGGCGATGTTCTTCGAAGCGGGGAGACACCTCGCCCATGCAGACGATAGTCCCAGGGCTCAGGAGGAGATACTCACCATGTTGCTGCGGGTTCTCGACGGGTTGCGGCCCAGACCCTAGACGCAGTGGCAGGCATGTCGAACAGTGACCCCCCCTGCTGTGGGCGGCGGGGGAGCACAGTGCTCGACGCATTCCCCCTCACCGTTGTTCTGGATCGCCTGTGGTTGACGGCCCTTCTACCTGTCAATCAGGATGGCAGGGCGACCAAGAGGGGAACATGGTCGGGGGAAAGATAAGGTGAAGGGGAGTCATGGCGGCTACTGTATCAAAAGCTGAGCAGTCTGAGAGGACTCGGCGAGGCTTACTTGATGCCGCCCGGGAATTGTTCGCCGAGCACGGGTATGCCAAGACCTCGACCGAAGAGGTCGTGCGGCGTGCCGCAGTGACCCGAGGTGCGTTGTACTATCACTTTCGCGACAAAGCTGCGCTCTTTGAAGCGGTCCATCAGGAACAGCGCGCCGCGTTGGTCCAATCCATCGGTGAGCGCATCCAGGGTGCTGAAGGGGATCTGTGGCAGCGGAGTGTGGTGACGGTGTGCCAGGCTGGCCACCGACCCGAGCGTCCGGCGTATCCTCTATGTCGATGGCCCGGCGGTCCTGGACTGGAACGTTGTCCAGGGCCCCACACCCGCTCTGAGCCTCCTCCGGGAGGTGTTCGAGCAGTTGATGGCCGAGGGCTTGATCGATTCGCTGCCGCTCGACCCGTTGATCCATCTGTTATGGGCGCTCAACTTCGAAGCGGGGGTCTACATCGCCAACGCAGACGATGACGCCACCCAGAAGGACATGGTCAGTACTCTGGAGCGTGTTCTCGCCGGGCTGCGGCCCAGGGACCCTGACCCCGGTGGCAGGCGTATGCCATCCGACGCAGTGGGTTGAGAGAGAACAGCGCCGTGCTTGAGTCCATTGTCTTGCTGGTGTGTTGTGCGCTCTTCGGCACCGCGCTCGTCTGCGATCTGACCCGTCGCTTGATCCCGGACGGTGTGCCGCTCGGTCTGCTGGGTCTGTTCGTGCTCTACGTCCTGCTCACCGACGCGCACGCCATGGCGCCGCTGTGGGCTCACGTGCTCACCGGTGCGGTCCTGCTGGTGGTGGGATTTGTCTTATTCGCATTCGGTGGACTCGGCGGTGGCGATGGTAAGCTCATGGCCGCAGCCGGCTTGTGGGTTGGCCCGTATGATATGACGTTCTTTTTGATCGGTCTGGGACTGTTCAGCCTCGGCCTGACCCTGTTCGCCCTGCTGCCGTTCGAGCACACCCGCCGGTTGCGTTCCAATCTGCCCTTCGCCGTCGCCATTGTCCCGCCTGCCATCGTCCTCTTGACACTCCGCGCCTTTTCCGTATGACGGACGGCAACAGCCTATGCGAAGATACCGGACTCTGCTGCTTGTTCTGATGGTCGTGATTGTCCCCGCTACCGTCCTGCTGGTAAGCGTGTGGCTGTATCTCGGCCAGGAACCCACGCCACCGCTCGAATCGGTGGAGGTACCACTACCGCCGCCCGAGCGAATTGTCCCGCCGCCGGTTGAAGTCATAGCCGCGGCCCGCGATCTGCTCGTCGGCACGCTGCTCACGGCAAACGATATTACCTCCGTTCCGCTTGAGGCCGACGCGGTATTCTCAAGCCATATGCGCAGAGACCAGACCGAACCGTCAGCGGTGATCGGGTCGGTGGTCCGTACCGCGCTGCTGGCCGGGATGCCGCTGACCTCAGCGGCGTTGATACGTCCGGGCCAGGAAGGTTTCCTGGCCGCTGCCCTCATGCCCGACCACCGCGCTGTCACCATCGTGGTCAATCAGGAGACCAGCCACGCCGGCCTGATTGCTCCCGGCGACCGAGTCGATGTCATTTTCACCATGCAGATCCCCTCGGACGGTGCAAGTCAGCTCAACTCGTTCAGCAGAACGATCCTGCAGAATATCCGGGTGGTCGCCGTTGGCCGCCGTGTTGAGAGCGCCGTCAGTGAGCCGGAGTCAGAGGAGAATGGCGGGCGGAACGGTGACGATACCGTAACCCTCGAAGTCCTGCCACCGGAGGCCGACCGACTCGTGCTGGCCACCACCAGAGGCAGTATCTCCCTTGCTCTGCGCCCGCTCAGCCAGGCCGGCCAACCCAACTATAGGCCGCCGACCGGCCTCAGAACCCTGCTGCCGCCGCCGGCCACAGCGAAGCCCGTCCCCGACCCGGTGCGAGTCCAGATTTTTCGTGGCGAGAACCGCGAGGAAGTCCTGCTGGCCAAGTAGGGAGATCGAGGCGCGTTTTCGTCTTGTCATCCCGCCCTCCGTATGCTCAGCGGCATGAGTGAGCGCCTGGTGTTTGACACCCACCGCCCTCATCAAATGGATGGTGACAATCATGACCGCCTACACCGCAGCCATTACGGCGCTGGTCACAGCACTGGCCCGCTTCCTCGCCAGGTAAACGCGACTCCCCCGTCCGTCTGCCGGCTTTCTCAGCGACACTCAGCCCACCGCCGCCTCACTCCTCTACTGGTAGTGCGTCATTCTGAACTTCTCTCTTCGGGGAGGGCTATCGTGTCGCAGAAATCCCCCTGCGCTTCGCGCTTCCCCCTTTGGCAAAGGGGGATTAAGGGGGATTTGCCCGCCACAGCGGCCACCCTCGGCGCGAGCCGCTGTGGGTGAGACGGAGCAGTCATTTCCAAACTGACGCAGTACCCCTCTACTGGCTTAGTCCGTCCCGCTTTTCACCAGTCAGTCCTGGAGGTCGGTCTCTTCACCCTGAGAACACTCTGCTCTTGCCGAGTCCATGGCTCTGGCCGATCCCCATAGGGAGAAGGTGAGTTCTGTGTAACCCTGGTACATCAGGTTCAGGCTCACCTGCATGGTCATCGCGTTGCGGATGTGTCGCAGGACGGGAGAATCCTGCGCAAAAATGATCATTGCCTCGTCATTGACGGTAGGTGGGGTAAAGGAACGTTCGTCGTCAAACTGCACTCGGATGGTGTTGGAGACAGGCCGGTCCCCCGCGAAGGCAAGGATCAGCTGTGGCGGCTTCCCGGGGATTGAAGAGTACGAGACCGCCAATACCACCGCGCGCAGAGGTACTCCCAGCCCTCCAAGCGCTAAGCGCGTGCCCACTTCGCACGTCTTGGCGTCGTCCGTTGCGCCCCGGAAGGAACTCGCCCACCATGCGTCTTGACTTGTTTCCGTCTCGGCTCGCGCCGAGGCCGTCAGCGTCAGCATCACTACGACTGCTATCAAGTGTCGTGTCATGAGTGCCCCCTTCTGTCAGGCAGTTTTCCAAGTCAAAGCGGTTGCTGCTATGATAGCCTGAAGCCCATTATACTATCACACTCCTCTACTTGAAAGACGATGTGCGGTCTTTCAAGCCGTGTAGAGAAAAGGTCTCAAGAGGCAAAAGGAGCAAGCATGATTTCCCTGACC
>JAAXHF010000190.1 GCA_012271025.1 Deltaproteobacteria bacterium
GAACCGAACATCGCCTTGAGGTCAGCTCTGACATGCGCCTGCTGTGGGTGCTGCGGGATATCCTGGGGCTGACCGGCACCAAGTTTGGCTGTGGCATGTCCCAGTGCGGCTCGTGTACCGTCCACCTCGACGGCGAGGCGGCGCGCTCGTGCGTCATCCCGGTTTCGGTTGCCGCAGGCAAGAACATTACGACCATAGAGGGCCTGTCCGCAGATGGTAGCCACCCCTTGCAGCGGGCCTGGGTCGAGCACCAGGTGCCCCAGTGCGGCTACTGTCAGACGGGCATGATTATGGCCGCAGCCGCCCTGTTGGCAAAAAATCCCAAGCCGACCGATGCCGATATCGACGGATCGATCACCAATATCTGTCGCTGCGGCACGTACGCGCGGATTCGAGCCGCGATTCATACTGCGGCCGGAAAGCCGGCCTCGAACCCCCAGCAGAGCGGATGAGGAGGCGACGATGAAACAGCTATCCCGTCGTGCGTTTCTGTTACGGTCCGCCGCAGTCGGCGGCGGCCTGCTGTTGGAAGTCGTGCTGCCCGACCGCGGCGCGGCCGAGACCGGGCAGGCGGCCGCCGAGCAGAGCCCGGAGGTCACGGCCTGGATCCTGGTCCACCCGGACGACACGATCACCATTCGGGTGGCCCGGGTGGAGATGGGCCAGGGCAGTTTCACCGGCCTGCCGATGCTGGTCGCCGAAGAGCTGGCCTGCGACTGGAGCAAGGTGCGGGCCGAGTATGCGTCCACCAGCGAACACCTCAGACGCGGGCGTATTTTTCACACCATGGCGACCGGCGGGAGTCGGTCGATCCGGGACAGCCAGGAGTATCTGCGCCAGGCCGGGGCTGCGGCTCGGATGATGCTGACCGAGGCGGCAGCCCTGCACTGGGGCGTGCCGCTGTCAGAGTGTGTGGCTGAGAACAGTGTGATCAGCCATCCGCCGAGCCAGCGTCAGCTGAGTTTTGGGGCGGTGGCGGCCGATGCGGCCAGGCTGCCGATTCCCGCCGACCCGCCGCTCAAGGAGCCTGCGACCTGGAAACGGCTCGGCCAGTCTGCGGACCGGTTCGATATCCCGGACAAGGTGACCGGTAAGACCGCCTATGCGATCGATACCCGGCTGCCGGGCATGGTCTATGCGGCGATTGCCCAGTGCCCGGTGTTCGGCGGCCGGCTGAAAAGTGCCCAGGCCGACAACATTGCCGACATGCGCGGATTCATCAAAGTCCTGCCCCTGGACGATGCGGTCGTGGTGGTGGCCAAAGAGAGCTGGTGGAACGCCCACCAGGCGCTCCGTGCTCTGCCGATCGAGTGGGACTTTGGCGACAACGCCACGGTCAGCAGCGCCAGCATCATGGACTTCCTGCGTGAGGGCCTGGACCTCGAATCGGCTCCCGTCTCGCGCCACCAGGGCGATGTGGACCAGGCCTTCGCCAGTGCGGCCAAGACGGTCGAGGCCGAGTACTACGCGCCGTATCTGGAACACGCCACCATGGAGCCCCAGAACTGCACCGTGCTGTATACCGACGCGCGGGTCGATGTCTGGGCGCCGGCTCAGAACAGCGAGGCCACCGTGGCGGTGACGGCCGAGACAGCCGAGGTGCCGGTTGAGCGGGTCGAGGTCCACAAGGTCGATCTGGGCGGCGGCTTTGGCCGCCGGGGGCTGTATATCGAGTTTGTACGCCAGGCTGTCATGATCGCCAAAACCATGCCCGGCACCCCGGTCCAGCTGATCTGGTCCAGGGAAGAGGATATCCAGCACGGCCGCTATCGACCGGTCGCCCTGGTCCGCATGAGGGCCGGCCTGGATGCTGCGGGTGAACCCAGCGCTTGGTACGTGCGTCAGGCCGAGCAGTCGATTTTCAGCACGGTGCGTCCCGGTCTGGTCCGGGACGGGGTTGACATGGTCGGGGTGCGGACCTTTGCCGACGCGCCCTACGTCTTCCCCAATGTCCACATGGAATACGCCATGCGGAATACCCATGTGCCACCCGGACCGTGGCGGGCGGTGGCCCATACCCACAACCCCTTCTTTCGGGAGTGTTTCATTGATGAGCTGGCTCACGCCGCAGGCCAGGACCCGTATCGGTTTCGCCGCAAACTCCTGGCCGGGGCGCCGAAAGACCTGGCGATTCTTGACGCGGTGGCCGAGGCAGCGGACTGGGACACCGCACCGTCAAAAGGGGTGCATCGCGGCATTGCCGTGCAGGACGCCTATGGCAGCTATACCGCAGCCGTTATCGAGGTGTCGGTCAACGACGCGGGCGCCCTCCATATCGACCGGGTGCTGGTCGGCATCGACTGCGGCTATGTCGCCAACCCCGATTCGGTCCGAGCCCAGCTCGAGGGCAGCGTGGTGTACGGGCTGACGGCCGCGCTGTACGGCGAGATTACGATCAAGGACGGCCGGGTTGAACAGTCCAATTTCCATGACTACCAGATGATGCGGATTGCCGAGATGCCCAAGGTCGAGACGATCCTGGCCCCCAGCGGTGGTTTCTGGGGCGGAGCTGGAGAGCCGGGCATGTCTCCGCTGGCCCCGGCGCTGTGCAATGCGATTTTCGCCGCCACCGGCAAACGCATCCGCTCCCTGCCGCTCAAGCATCATGATGTACGCTGGGCATAGATGACTGCCTCGTTCAATCATTCACCGTGCAGGCGACTGCCACGCCGCCGTCTGCTGGGTCTGCTGACGGGCCTGCCGCTGGTGTCGCTGTTCAGGCCGCGCCTGGCTCGGGCGGTCGAGCCCGACCAAGCCATCACCCAGGGCGTAGTGCCCGAAAAGCTGAGGCCGCTCATTCGTGACGCCACGGGCGGCGTGCCGCCCCGGCTCGGGCGGGTCAGGCTCAGCCTGCCGACCCTGGCCGAGAGCGGGAATTCGGTGCGGCTCAAGGTCGAGGTTGAGAGCCCGATGACAGCGGCGGCCTATGTGCGGCAGATCCATATCTTCTCGGAAAAAAATCCCCGTCCGCTTATTGCCCGCTTCTCTCTCGGCCCGCGTGCCGGACGAGCCGAGGTGAACACACGGATCCGGCTGGCCGGCACCCAGCGAGTGTTGGCCCTGGCGGTGATGAACGACGGGTCGGCGTGGCTGGATACGACCGAGGTGGCGGTCACTGCGGCGGCGTGTGTCGAGGGCAGCTGAGCGGGCTATGGCGATGGCGAGGATTCACGTTCCGCAGCGGCTCACAGCCGGTCAGGTTTTTGAGGTGCGCCTGCTCATCCGCCATCCCATGGAAACCGGTCTGCGGTATGACAATGTCGGCCACAAGATTCCAAAGAATATCGTGCATACGCTTGTGTGTCGGTACAACGGCCAGGAGGTGTTCCAGGCCGAGCTGTTTCCCGGCATTGCCGCCAACCCGTATTTCTCGTTTTTCACTACTGCTGAATCGTCGGGTGAACTGGAGTGCACGTGGACCGACGACGCCGGAGTCACCACCTCCGAGCGGGTGGCAATCACGGTCAGCCAGTGAAACCCCGTGCGGTCCTGCCTCAGCTTGGACATGCTTGCCCGTAGAACCCACACCGGCCTGCTTCCAGTCCGCTACTCACACCGGGTTTATTGAGCCGCTGGCGCTCTGAAGAGGTGACATGCACAACCACGAAACCCACCGCTTTACCGTGACCCTTCACACAAACGATTTAGCCGTTGTCCATTGCCTGCGTGCCCTCGCTGCTTACTGCCAAAAAACAGAGAGTACATATAAGGCGTGGGGCGGAACTGGCAAGAAGCAGTGGCAAGAAAGAAAACAGGTGACCTTCCGCTTTACGACCGAATCGTATCGCGCAGAATTTATGCGCGAAGTCCGATGACTGTTGCCTCAGCCCCTCTGGAAACCCATTAAGTTTGAGCCCCGGCCTACACGTTACTAATACAGGCTAGTGGTTACACTCGTATATAATTCCCTTTTCAAACGTGTGATGCAAATGACAGCGT
>JAAXHF010000415.1 GCA_012271025.1 Deltaproteobacteria bacterium
GCCTGGAGCAGCTGTCGCTTGAGGACTGGCAGGGCTTCTCGTC
This sequence comes from Deltaproteobacteria bacterium, assembly GCA_012271025.1. The sequence goes on from JAAXHF010000415.1 coordinate 44, forward strand.
GGCATTTGAGTCCGACCTGCTGCCCCGCCTGAGCCTGGAGGCGGCGGTCGACCGGCGCCGCTCGGCCGGCGGAACCGCGCGGGCCAACGTCCACAAACGCCTGCAAGAGATTGGGGTGTAAAGGTGACGTTTCATCGCAAGGCCGCAAGAGCGAGGCAGGCGGCACTCCTGTGCGTCTGGGCAGTGAGCCTGTGGCTGATCGCCGCCTGCGGACACAAGACGCCGGTGTATCCGCCCGAACTCGTGGCGCCCCAGGCCATCAGCGACCTGCGGCTGACGGCCAGCGACAGCGCCATTGAGCTGCGCTGGAACCGGCCCGAGACGTATGCCGACGGCCGCGGCATGGACGACCTGGGCGGCTTTGTGGTGCTGCGCGCGGCCCAGCCCCAAGACGGACGGCTGGGCGAGTTCAGACGCCTGGCCACGATTCCGGTCGACGACCGCGACCGCTTTCGTCAGACCCAGCGCTTCCGTTTCACCGACGCCCAGCTCCATGCCGGCACCCGCTATCAGTACCGCATTCAGGCGTTTACATTAGACGGGGACTATAGTATCCCCTCGAACATGGTCCAGCACGTCTGGCAGGCCGGCTCGTAACACGCCCGCGCCCGCCGACCCGCGTGACACGGCCAACATATTGGAAGCCGACGATGAAACTGCCTTTCACCAAAATGCACGGCATCAGCAACGATTATGTGTACGTTAACACCTTCTCGACCGCCGTGACCGATCCTCCCAGCCTGGCCCGGCGGCTGAGCGAACGGCGGACCGGCATTGGCGGCGACGGCCTGATCCTGATCTGTCCCTCGCCCACCGCCCACGCCCGCATGGAGATGTATAACGCCGACGGCAGCCGGGGAGCGATGTGCGGCAACGGGATCCGGTGTGTGGGCAAATACGTCTACGACCACGGCCTGGCCCGCGACAATCCCTTGAAAATTGATACCGACTCGGGCCTCAAGGTCCTCTTTCTGGAGCTTGAAGACAGCGCCGTCGTGCGGGTGACGGTCGATATGGGCGAGCCGATTCTCGACGGCCGACAGATTCCGCTCGCCACACCGGGCCAGATGATCGATCAGCCCCTGACGGTTGACGGGACGGCATATCAGGTCACCTGCGTGTCCATGGGCAACCCGCACTGTGTGACCTTTGTCGAGGATGTCGAGCCGCTGGCTCTGGAAACGCTGGGCCCCAAGTTCGAGCACCACCCCCTCTTCCCCGACCGGGTCAATACCGAATTCATCCAGGTCGTCAGTCCGACCGAGCTGAACATGCGGGTCTGGGAGCGCGGGTCCGGCGAAACCTGGGCGTGCGGCACCGGCGCCTGCGCAGCTGCGGTCGCCGCCATGCTGACCGACAGGGCCGAGCGGCGGGTCAGCGTTCATCTGCGCGGTGGAGACCTTGACATCGAATGGCGAACAGCAGACGGGCACGTGTATATGACCGGTGCCGCCGAAGAAGTGTTTGAGGGCACGGTCGAGGTCTAGGACCCATGCTTTGACCTTTCAGCCACGGGGCAGCGTGGTCACCACTCACACCCCATGCCCCGTGCCATCCGGAGGCGTTATGTTTGCGGGCTCATTTGTTGCACAGGTTACCCCCTTCAAGAACGGCCGGGTTGACGAACAGGCGCTGGCCGCCATGATCGAATGGCAGATCGAGAGCGGCACGCACGGCATCGTACCGTGCGGCACAACCGGGGAGTCGGCCACCCTGTCGCACGAAGAACATACCCAGGTCGTCAAGCTGGCGGTCGAGGTCGTCAACAAACGCGTCCCGGTCATTGCAGGCACGGGGTCCAACTCGACCGCCGAGGCCATCCGGCTGACCCGCGAGGCTCAGGAGGTCGGGGCCGACGGGGCGCTGATGATCTCGCCCTACTACAACCGGCCCACCCAGGAGGGCATTTATCAGCACTATAAAGCAGTCGCCCAGGCCGTGCCCGGCTTTCCGATCGTGTTTTACAATATCCCAGGGCGGACGGGCTCAAATATCGAGCCGGCGACCATGGCTCGCATGGCCGAACTCGACAATATCGTCGGGGTCAAGGAGGCCACCGGGTCGATTGACCAAGTCATCAATATCCGGCTGGCGTGTGGGGACAAACTCGCCGTCCTGTCCGGCGAGGACGCGCTGACCTTCTCCATGATGGCGCTGGGCGGCAAGGGCGTGATCAGTACCGTCGCCAATGTCGCTCCCAAGCAAATGGCGGCGGTGGTCAACGCCGGCCTGGCCAAGGACTGGGACACGGCCTCGGCCCGGCAACTCGAACTGGTGCCGCTCATCCGGGCGGTCTTTCTCGAAACCAACCCCATTCCGGCCAAAACCGCCCTGGCCCTGATGGGCAAGTGTGAGTTGGAACTGCGCCTGCCCCTGGTCCCCATGGCCGAGGGCAATCTGGCCAAGCTGACCACCGCGCTCAAAGACGCCGGCTGTCTCGACAGCTAATGCAAACACGATTGCCCGTGGCACAAAGAGGAAACGTGTCCTCAACCACATGAACCTGTTGACACGTTTCCTCTCTGAGGAGGGACACACGCATGACGGCCAATGTCGTTGTCTGCGGCGCCGCCGGGCGCATGGGCAGGCTGCTGGTCAGCCTCATCCACGATCACGCCGCACTGCATCTGGTCGGCGCAGTTGAGGCGGCCGGTCACTCGGCGGTGGGTAGCGATGCCGGGGAAGTGGCCGGGATAGGCGCGCTGGGCGTCAGCGTGGTTGATGACTACGCAGCGGTCGCCACACCGGATACCGTGGCCCTGGACTTCACCGTGGCCGAGGCCGCCCTGGACCATCTGCGCACCGCCGCGTCAATGGGCGCGGCAATTGCGATTGGGACCACTGGTCTATCCGCGGAACAGCGGGCCGAGGCCGAACAGCTGGCCCCCCGGACACGAACCATCATCGCGCCGAATATGAGCGTAGGGGTGAATGTCCTGCTCAAGCTGGTCTCGGATGCGGCGCGCATCCTGCAGGACGGTTTCGATCCCGAGGTCATCGAAATCCATCACCGCTATAAAATCGACGCCCCGAGCGGTACGGCCCTGGCCCTGGGCAGGACGATTGCCGAGGCCCAGGCCAAGGACTTCGAGGAGCAGGCGCGTTTCAGCCGGCACGGCATCACCGGCCAGCGCACCGACGAGGAAATCGGCGTTCAGTCCCTACGCGGGGGAGACGTGGTTGGCGATCATACCGTGATCTTTGCCGGTTTTGGCGAACGGCTGGAGCTGATCCACCGCTCGCAGAGCCGCGAGTGTCTGGCGCGCGGCGCGCTACGCGCCGCAGCCTGGCTGCCCGACCAGGCCCCGGGCCTGTACACCATGCGGGACGTGCTTGGCCTGTAAGCCGCCGCGCCCGGACTTATTTGCCCCGAAACTGGGGCTCGCGTTTTTCCAGAAAAGCCGCCACCGCCTCCCGGTGATCGTGGGTCTTGAACAGATAGTCGAGGCCAAAGGTCTCGGTCTGTACCGCCGCGTCAAAGTCGTTCTCCGCGCCCTGTTGCAGGGCCCGCTTGGCAACGGCCAGGGCCAGCGGCGGCAGCGACGCCATCTGGGCGGCCAGCTCGCGGGCGGCCGCCAGCAGCCCCTCGGCCGGCACGACCCGGTTGACCAGCCCCAACTCCAGGGCTTCCTGGGCCTTGACCATGCGGGCCGTATAGACCAGCTCCAGGGCCTTGGACAGCCCGATCAAACGCGGCAGCATGAAGGCCGAACCCAGCTCGGGGATGAGACCCATTTTGGCAAAAATGGCTCCCAGGCTGGCCTCCTGGGCCATGAGGCGGATGTCCTGGATCAGGGTCAGGGTCAGCCCGATGCCGACCGCCACGCCGTTGATGACGGCCAGGGTCGGCTTGGGACAGTTGTGGATCGCGTACTGAAGACCGGAGCGGGGGTGGGCAATCGCGCCACCCCGAGCGGCCTCGGCCTGCCCGCCCTGCTCGCGCTGGTCAATGCCCTTCTGAAACACCCCGCCGATATCCGCCCCGGCACAGAAGCCGCGGCCCGCACCGGTCATCAGAATCACCCGCACGTCGTCGCGTTTGCCGAGCGACTCATAGGCGTGGGTCAGCTCATCGCCCATGCGGGTGGTGTAGGCGTTCAGTTTGTCGGGACGGTTGAGCGTGACGGTGGCTATGCTGTCCTGGACCTCAACACGGATGTCTGTGTATTCCATATGCGCCTTTCAACCCAGCAGTGATGTCCGTAGGCTAGCCCATCCGCCGCTCAAGGCCAACGGGGGCGGCTTCGGCGGCTTGCATCCCACCCGCCGGAACTTGTCTTGACAGTCCACCCCAAAAGTGAGTAGGACTGCCGGGTATCTGGCCAGTCCTGGGAGGGTCCGTGCGACTGTTGCGCGAGGGATACAGCGAGTGTCTGTTTTTGCTGACTGACGAACGGTGGGGAACCATCGTCCGCAAACAGACCAAGCCCGAGATCAGCGGCAGCCTGCCGGCCGAGATTGCCTGGCTCGAAGATGTCCCAGCCGCAGTCCACCACTATTTCCCCCAGGTCTTGCGCAGTCACAAACGCGCCGAGAACGGCCATCCGGTCTTTTATGACATGCCGTATTTCGGTGAGGGCTGGGTGGCCCTGTCCGACCTGATCCTGAACCAGCAGCTCGACCGGGAACAGGAGTTGGCCCTGATTGGCCACGTCCTGCGGCTCATGTTTGAAGACATTTTTTCGATTACCTATCCCCAGGAAACCGCCGCCTACCCGGACAAGCTGGTCGGCCTGCTTGAGCACTACGCCCACCGGCTGTCCGAGCGGCCGGCCTTCGCCGGGCTGATGGCCGCAGCCAGCATCAGCGTCAACGGCACCAGCCTGCCCAATATCTTTTCCCTGCTGGCCGCTATCAAGGACACGGCCTGCCTGCGCCAGCAACTCCGCCCCCGGATCGTCCGCAAGGTCCACGGCGATCTGTATCCGGACAACATCCTGGTCTATGTCCCCAGCATCGGCCTGCCCTGCCCCCAGCTGGTGCTGATCGACCCCCTGGCCCCGCTGGGGATTGGCCGGGGCGATTTTGCCATTGATATCGCCAAGTTCACCAGTTGGCTGTCGGCCGAGCTGTCCGCCCTGCGGCTCGGCCTGTTCTCGGTCACGGCTGAGCACGACGACCCGCGCGCCGACCCGGCCTTTTGCCTCCGGCTGCACACCCAGGACCGGCAGCTCCAGGCCCTGGGCGACAGAGTCCTGCTGCACGGGCTGACGCGGCTGCTCGAAACAGCCGCCTGGGCGCGGCCGATCTGCGACATGAACCAGAACTGGCAGCAGCGGGAGAGCTTCTACAAGGCTCTGTACGCCTTGAGCATGGTGCCGGTCGTGCCCGCCCCGCAGAATCTGGCCCGCTTTTTGACCGGCCTCCAGCATCTGCACGATTTTGTGTCGGGCAGGGGCAGCCTCCAGCACGGCGTGAAGGCCACGCCGGCCCAGGGCTGAGCATAAAGGAGAGAGTATGCGTTTTGGATTCTTCGATCAGCTGCCGTGTGACGACACCCAGTCCGAGCAGCAACGCTTTCAGGACATCCTGGCTCAGATTGAGGTCGGCGACCGGGTCGGCTTTGACGCGGTGTGGCTGGGCGAGCTGCACTTTGGTCGGCGCTCGTCCATCTCGGCCTCGCCGCTGATGATCCTGGCCGCCGCCGCCCAGCGCACCCAACGCATTCGGCTCGGCACGGCGGTAACCCTGCTGCCCCTCCACAACCCGATCAAGATCGCCGAGGAGGCGGCCACGGCCGACGTGCTGAGCGGTGGTCGTCTGGAACTGGGCGTGGGTCGGGGCACCGCGCCGGTCCACTACCTGGGCTATAACGTGCCCCAGGAAGAGAGTCGGGAGCGCTTCGAGGAAGCCCTGGAGGTGATGCTCAAGGCCTGGACCCAGGAGTCGTTTTCCTACCAGGGCCGCTACTACCAGACCCAGGAGCTGTCGGTTGTGCCCAAGCCGCTCCAGAAGCCACACCCCCCGATTCGCCTGGCCGCCAACAGCCCCGACACCTTCACCATTGCCGGACGGCTGGGCACACCCATTTTTGCCTCGCCGCTGATCAACCCGCCGGATAAACTGCGCGAGTACCTTGGCGTCCATCGGGACGCGCTGGGGTCTGAGGTGCGTCAAGACGTAGCCCTGATGTTTCCGATCCATGTGTCGGACAGCCGCGAGCAGGCGCGCCAGGAGTGCGAGGCCAGCCTGATGCACTTCTTCAAGGCGGCGGGCGAGCGGCTCAAGCCCCTGAGCACGGCTCCGGTCAAGAGTTTTGAGGCGTTTCAGCAGGTTCTGGAGCGGCTGGAGCGGGTCAACTACGACGGGGTGGACCGACGCATGGGCGTGTTTGGCGACCCGGCCCACTGCATTGAGCGCATCAAAGCCCTGCAGGAAGAGTTTCAGATGGACGAATTCATCGGCTACTTCAACCAGGGCGGGCTGATCGAGCCGACCACGGTCAGGCGCTCCATGGAGCTGTTTGCCACCGAGGTCATGCCCCACTGCCGATAGGCGGGCTCGACGGCCAGGCGACGGCGCAGGACCGCATCCGGCCCGCTTGCGGACGATGCGCCTTCTGGTGTGGCTGTTCGCCGCTGTCCTGGCGAGCGCTCTGCCGCTCTCCGCAGCAGCCGGACGGGTCGGCCACGCGCCCGAATGCGTGGTGCTGCTCCACGGCCTTGCGCGCACGGCGGCGTCCATGGCGCGGCTTGAGGAGGCGCTTACGGACGCAGGTTTCGCCGTCGCCAACATCGACTATCCATCCCGGAAGCACGTCATCGAACAGCTCGCTCCCCTGGCAATGGAACAGGGCCTCGCGGCCTGCCGCAGCCGGCGGGCCGAGACCGTGCATGTCGTGACCCATTCCCTGGGCGGCATCCTGGTGCGCTATTATCTGGCCGGGCATGAGCTGGCCGAGCATCACTTGCTCAAGCTTGGCCGGGTGGTGATGCTCGGGCCGCCCAACAGGGGGAGTCAGGTTGTTGACAAGCTGGCGTGGGTCCCCGGCTTCGGCCTGTGGAACGGACCGGCCGGCTTTCAGCTTGGCACCGGCGAGGACAGCCTGCCCCGCCAACTCGGACCAGCCCGGTTCGCGGTCGGCGTCATCGCCGGAACCCGCAGCCTCAATCCTCTTCTTTCCCGATTCCTGCCGGGTCCCGACGACGGCAAGGTCGCGCTTGAGAGCGCCAAGCTAGAGGGGATGCAAGACTTTCTCGCCCTGCCCCACACGCATACCTTCATGATGCGCTCGGCCGAGGTAATCCGGCAGACGATTTTCTTTCTGCGCAACGGGCGCTTCGACCACACCGACCGTCCCCGCAACTGATGTCAGAACACGCCCATATCGTCACTATTGACGCCTGAAACGGACAGGGCATCTACTGCGGTCAAAAGCTGGGTTCGCACGTTGCCAAGTCAGATTCGCCGGCAGGCCGAATCGTGACCGTTACGCCGTTCGATCAAGGAAAGCGCGTGGAGAGAAGACTTCGACCGGCCCGTACCGTGGTTCCGTGAAATCCCGCCTGTTGCCAGTAATCAAGACGGCATCACCGGCCATCGCAGTGGCCAGGTAGACTTCATCATCAGGATCGTTAAGACCGAACACCACCTCCTGTCGCGGTAAGGAGCGTGCCTGAGTCGTTCGGCGATCGTTTTATACTCATCGACAATAGGGTCCGACAGCACAATCTCGTGGCGCCGAACCGCCTCGATGATAACCATACCGCAAACACCCCTGGACCGTGCCGCTGAGACGAGAACATTGCAGTCGATGACGACCTTCATGTCTGTGGGTTGCGGCGCTCTCTGCGGGCTTCGGCTATATCGGCGAGGGTGTCTTGCATCACCTCGTCCTCGGAACGGTCGGCGTCCTCGGGCGAGGGCTCGGTATGCATAAGGATGGACGCAATACGGTCGGCGGCAGCAGTGCGGTCCACCACCTCCTTGGGCCGTAGGAGGATGCCGTCTTCAACAACAGTTGCCTCCATCAGGTCACCCTCGTGCAGACCGATCTGTTTCCGCAGCTTGGCGGGAATGGTGACCTGGAATTTTGGCTTCACGGTGACTAGCGGCATTGTGACCTCACATTACAAAAGTTGGAAAGTCATACTTTCATACCGAAGTGCATGTGAACAGGCAATATCCCACACGTCGGGCAGAATCGAACAGCTCCCCCTGTACTGGCGCGCCCTTCGACGGGGCTCAGGACAGGCTTCCCCCTTTGCCAAAGGGGGACTGAGGGGGATTTTTTCGGCGCGAGGGCCGTAGTCAGAGGAGACTTTGGAAACTCACAGACCGCTTCTCGGCTCCGCAGCCGATCAGTTCGGGCCGGCGAATTCAGACGCCGGGTCTCCGGCGATGCGCGCGTGGTACATCACCCGGGCCTGGGTCATATCCCACGGGCAGGACTGGTGCAGCAGGCGACGGTTATCCCACACCACCGCATCACCTGCGGTCCACCTGTGGTGATAGACACGCGGCGGCTGGCAGGTATGGTCCACCAGGGACTTGAGGAAGGCTTCGGATTCGGCCGGGTCCATGCCGGGAATGCCGTAGGCGTGGCGGCCAATCAGCAGCGACTTCCGCCCGGTCTCGGGATGCGTTTTGACCAGGGGCCTGAGCGGCGGATCCTGGACATCCAGACCGTAGCCGTTATAGTCGCCGTCGGCTTTGGGCGTGAAGCCAGCCTTTTTCTGTGAATAGCGCAGCGAATGGTAGGCCGACAGCGTGGCGACTTTTTCTTTGGTGGCCGCGTCAAGGGCATCATAGCCGGCCCGCAGATCGGCCCAGCCGGTCTCGCCGCGCGACGACGGCACGACATGCGCCGTGAACACCGCGCCCTTGGCCTGCACGGGCATATAGGTGCTGTCGCAGTGCCAGCCCATGTTGCCCTTGAGCACCTGGATGACGCCGTCCGCATCGTCTTCGACCCGCACGCTGCCATCCTTCTTCACGTTGCTGATCGCCACCAGATCGAACTCCAGCTCACCGAAGCGGGTGGCAAACTCAACCTGCTGGTCGTTCGACAGGTGCTGGTCCGGGAAGACGAGCAGCGCGTACTCAAGCCAGGTGTCATAGAGTCGGCTGAAGGCGGCATCGTCAAGGTCGGCGAGCCTGAGTCCGGTCACCACCGCTCCAAAGCTCGTATCCAGAGGCGCAACATGAAAATCTGTCATGTGTTTTCTCCCTCGCTTTCATGAACAGGACCGCCCCCGGTGTAGCACACCGACACAGCGGGGTCCAGGTTCAGACGCCCCTCGTGATCCTGGGAATACGCAAGAGGTCGTTCAGAGAGGGACATTACGTCATCAGATTCAACGGGCACTACGGATCAGTAGGATAATACTTGGCGCGGAAAGGCGCGTTCTGCTAGGCTCTCCCACATCAATCGGGAGCATGTAATGACGAGATCCCTAACCATCGACTACGGCGATGAGGTGTTGTTGGCACTCGGCCTGTCACCAGAACAGTTCCGCGAAGAGGCGAAGATTCTCATTGCCGTCAAGCTCTATGAGCTGGGCCGATTATCCACCGGCGCGGCAGCGCAGCTCGCCGGCGTCCCCAAGCCGTTATTTCTGATAAAGCTGGCGGACTATGGTGTCGATACCTTCGACCTGTCGGACGAGGAGCTTCGACGAGATATGACCAATGCCCGTCGTCATCTGTAACACGTCCGCGCTGCAATACCTGCACCAGATTGACCTGCTGGACCTGCTCCCTGCCCTCTTCGGACAGGTGCAAATCCCTCGTGCTGTCGCAGCGGAAATGGACGAAGGGAAACGCCGGAACGTTTCGCTGCCGACACTGGAGGCCCTCTCATGGCTGACCATCCGACCGATACGAGATCGGACGTTACTGCCGCTCATTACCAGTCTGGGGGATGGAGAGAAGGAAGTCCTTGCCCTGGGACTGGAAGCAACAGACGCCCTGCTCGTACTGGACGACCGAAACGCACGTCGGTACGCTACGGCGGCAGAGCTGGAGGTTACAGGCACCCTGGGTATTCTGATACTGGCGAAGGATCGCGGCCTGCTCGGTTCGATTCGGCCCGCGTTGGAGCGTCTTCAGGCACTGCGGTTCCGTCTCAGTGCTGCAACTCTCCAACGCGTGCTTGACTTGGCTGGTGAGGGGAAAGAAACTTGAGCGCGATACACTCGAAAGACGAAGCGCTCGTGCTCATTAGGGGCAACTGCTTGCTATGAACATCGAACAGCTTTTCTTCGATCTCTATAAAGCACCTGTGGAAGCCGAGACCGACCGATCCTTGCCATCTGTCCCTCCGCAAGCACTCCTGAGCAACAAAGCGTAGGTAGGCGCATCGCCAGAGTATTCTTCTATGACCAAGAAGAACCGGTACCTCAACGCTCTTAGATTAACGGGCACGACGTACCAGCATGAAGCTACTTGGCACGGAAAGGCGTGTTCTGCCAGGTTCTCCCACATTCACAGGCTGAATCGGTAATGAGCAATGCCCGATTTGCAAGACTATCTCCGAATGTTCGCCGACCTCAACGTCAACAAAGCACGCGGCGATTCCAGACCCCATAAACCTTGTCTTCTATTGGCTATGATTGACCTCGTGGAGTCTGGAGCCGTGACAGACGGGCGTGTACGATACACCCCCGCGTTGAGGGAGATATTTAGTGAGTATTTCGCTATCGTTTCAAAGCCAGAGCATCGTGACAGACCGTACTACCCATTCTTCTATTTGAAGCCTACGCGCTCGAAGCCGGAGTCCTTCTGGAAGATTAAAGTCAAGGAAGGCCGAGAGGCCGATTTCGCAAGAATAACGACACCCTCACACCTGCAGATGGAGGAGTACACCGAATATGCTGAAATTGACCCCGATCTCTTCGCATATCTGCTCAACCCCGAGAGTCGTGAAGCATTGAGAAATCGGCTCATCCAATGGTTTCCCGATCATCAGCGGGCGCTCAATGAGAAAATTGCCTCCCATCGCGAGTCAAATAGCTACGAACGCGGGCTCCGAGAGGCGGTCGCCGGCGTGCCCGCCGTCCACGAGCCACTGCCCTCCACCTACACGCGGGACAGAGCTTTTCGCCGCCTCGTTCTCGAAGCCTACGACTATCGGTGTGCTGCCTCGGGGTGGCGCTTGATCGCTCCGGGTAATCGTATCCTTGTCCAGGCGGCGCACTTGATTCCGCACTCAGAGTCGCAGGACGACGACCCGCGCAA
>JAAXHF010000367.1 GCA_012271025.1 Deltaproteobacteria bacterium
ACTTCGTGTTCAATCTGGAGGTCGAGCTTGCCCCGCGAGAGCCAGCGTGCGCCCGGCACATGAGCAGTGGCGAAATCGCCCAGACTTCGCACGTCGAGCAGCGCGGGCCGCTGGCCGACATCGAGCTGAGTCTGCAAGGCCTGCGGCGTGAGGAGTTCGGCCTGCGCACGAGCTTCCGCCAGGCCAGGGATCGGCAGGGCCAGGGGCTTGACCCCGGCCGGCAGTCCCTGCAACAGCCGCGCCATCCATACGGGCTGGCCAAAATCAATCTCTTGGGGATCGCCGGTCTCAAGCTCAAATCCGGCGGCTTTCCAGGCGGTCGTGCCGCCGTCCAGGACACTCACGTTCGGATAGCCAGCTCCCTTGAGTACAGACGCGGCGATAATCGCCCGGGCGCGGCCGGCACCCATGGTGATAATCGGTGCGTTTTTCACGCCGACCAGACTCTCGACCAGGAGGGCAATCTGAGTCGCGGGACAAAAATGGGCGCCGGGAATATGGCCGGCCTGATACTCGTCGAGCAAACGCACATCGAGCAGGTAGAGCAACTCGCTCTTTTCCTGCCGCACGTGCACGTCCTGAGGGGTGATGCTGGCAATATTGTCTTCTGTGGCAACGTGCTCGGCAAACTGTCTGCACGTTGAGATACCGGTCTCAGAAAGTCGGGGCACGGGGACGCCGTCGCCTTTCTCAAGTTCCCCGGTGTAGCCGGCAATACGCCAGGCCCCGGTGCCACCTTTCAGCGCGTAGACGTCGGTAAAACCCATCCGCCGTAAAATATGCGCTCCCAGCAGGCTGCGCGTACGGCCGGCACAGTTGGTGACAATCGTCCGGCCTTTGTCCGGTACAACCTCGGGCGCGATCAGGGCTAACTGTCCGCCTGGAGTGCAATACGCGCCCGGCAAATGCGCCGCCTCGAATTCCGGCTCAGTACGGGTATCGAAGATATACAGCGGTTCGTCTTGCTGAAGGCGCGCATGGAGTTCTTCGGCCGTCATCTCGGGGATGTCCTCTTCGACCTGGAGACGCTCGCCATAGACTTTGCCCCGTAAACTCCAGCCATGCATGGTCTCATAGCCGGCCGCTGTCCAGGCGGTGAGACCGCCGTCCAGGATCGACACATGGGTATAGCCCAGGGTTTCCAGGCTGAGGGCCGCCCGAGTCGAACGTTGGCCGGTATCGCAGTACAGAACCGTCCGGATATCGGTCTTAGGGACTAACACCGAAATATACTTTTCTAATGATCCGCGCGGGATGCAGTTGGTGCCAGGAATCTGGCCCAGGGAAAATTCTCCCCAGTCCCGGACATCAATGACCGCATACAGCGCCTGGCTGTCTAGGAGCGCCTTGAGATCTTGGGCACGAATACTGCCTGCCATGAGAGTTCCTCCTTGTGACGCGTACGGAAAAGTCCGCAGGTGCTTGACCGCGCCCATATGACGTTGGACAATCGAAGCCTAGGCTTAAGAGATGGTCAATACCCATAGAGCTGACTGCTGCAAGGGAGGGACATATGGCCGAAAAATGGAAAATTGAGGGTGATTATTTTGAATCGTGTAATTGTGACACGATCTGTGCCTGTTTGATCCAGAATCCGCCCCCTCGTGGGCGGTGTGACGCGGCCCTGGCGTTTCATGTTGATCAGGGGAGCTATGGCCAGACGAGCCTCGGCGGTCTGAACACCGTGCTCGTGGTGTCCTTTCCCGGTCCGGGCAAGATGGGGGACGGCAACTGGACTGCGGCCCTGTACGTGGACGACAAGGCCTCCACAGACCAGCAAGAGGGGCTGAGCGCGATTTTCTCCGGTCAGGCGGGTGGGCCCATGCAGCTGGTCTCGGGGCTGATCAGTAATTTTCTGGGGATCAAGACCGCTCCCATCGCGTTTACGATAGACGCCAACAATCGGCGGCTGACGATTCCGGACGTGCTGGAGATCGACATCGAGGCACTGACCGGTCGGGACGGCAGTGAGCCGCTCTGGGTCACCAACGCCAATCACCCGGTTTCGCCCAGGCTGTCGCTGGCCAAATCCAACGCGTATCGCTACGCCGATCACAACCTGGCCTGGGACGTCGATAATACCAACGGCCATTTTGCACCGTTTAGCTGGCAGAATTAGCCTGTTTTCACGTGGCTGGACCGTGCGTTCAGCCCCCGACCCCTATCGACCGGGTTGCCCTTTCCCCATTGGAAAAGGGCTGAGGTGAGGGAAGAGACTGCCAGCCATGACCTTACGAGATAAGATCATCATCGTCACCGCCCTCGTGCTGCTGTCCGTTCTGGCCTGGATTGCCACCGTACATCAGGCCGGAGGAATGGGGCTCGGCCTGATGACCATGAGTATGACTATGGGCCTGCCATTCTCGGTCTCGAATGCAGTCCTGTACATTGCCCTCTGGGGTGTCATGATGGTGGCCATGATGTTCCCGTCCGTCGCGCCAACGGCCGTGCTGTTCGCCACGGTAACGCGCCAAAAACGAGAGCAGGCGGCCCCCTTTGCTCCGGCGTGGCTCTTTACCGCTGGGTATGCCGTACTGTGGACCCTGACTGGCGGGGTGGCCTATGCCGGGGACATCGCCATCCAGTCCCTACCCGACACTTTTCTCGGCCTGCGAACGTATGGCTCTGCTATCGGTGGGCTGACCCTTATCATCGCCGGCCTGTATCAGCTCAGCCCGCTCAAATACGTCTGCCTGTCGAAATGTCGCTCCCCACTCGGCTTCCTGCTCAATAGTTGGCGAGACGGGTACTGGGGGGCGTTTCGGATGGGCTTGCACCACGGTGCCTACTGTCTGGGGTGTTGCTGGAGTCTGATGGCCGTGCTGTTCGTTGTCGGCACCATGAACCTGGTGTGGATGGGTGTTTTGACCCTGATTATTTTTATGGAGAAGATTCTTCCCTACGGGGTGGCACTGGGAAAAGGCACGGGCATTGGCCTGATCGGCCTGGGACTGGTCCTGGCTGTCGCCCCCAGTACGCTGGCCGTGGGCTAAGCCGGTGACGCAAGAGCACTATTCGTTGTTTTTTCAGACATAGGAAACACGAATGCCAACACCAGGTTGGGACGATTACATCGCCCAACTCCGGCACCGAAAGACTGAAGCGCGGAGCCAGGGCGGTCCCGAGGCCATCGCTCGGGAGCACAGGCGGGGGAAGCTGACCGCCCGTGAACGGTTGACCTTACTCCTGGATGAGGACAGCTTCCGTGAAATTGGACTGCTGGCCGAAGGCAGCGTAGACACGCCTGGGAAACCCGTTCAGCACCTCCCAGCCGACGGAGTGGTAACGGGCTGGGGCACGATACACGGCCGCCATGTGTGTGTGGTGGCCGACGACGGCACCTTGGTGGGGGGAGCGGCCAGCCTGAAAAATATTGCCAAACGCTTTCGCCTGCGCCGCCTGGCCCTGGAACAGGGCTATCCTTTCATCGGCCTGTATGAAGGCTCTGCCATCCGCTTCCAGGAC
>JAAXHF010000628.1 GCA_012271025.1 Deltaproteobacteria bacterium
GGGTTGCACCGATCGAGCTGAAGGGTGGCCGATTCAAGGCAGATGAGGTCATAGAACAGCTCCAAGGCGGGGCCAATGTCGCCAATACGTGGCTTCCTTCTGGAAACTCGTTCAAGTTCGTACCGGTACTGGTCCACGGACCGGGAGTTCACAAAAAAGATTACGAGACACTGCGGAGAAGGAAAATCAGACTGCACGGTCGCGAAGGTCAAACGGTGCTGATCCGCTGTGGCAATACGCTGCGAGAGGCATTCGACAAAGCTTTGTAACGGATTCCTTCTTACTGAAGCTGGACATAGATACAGATTATCAGACACCGATGTCCTGATTGGACACCCCGGCCCGATTCTTGACGTGTGGCTATGCGCAACGTCTCAGCCATGGACCGCCGCGGCCGCCATTGGCGTCTCGCGGGTTGCCGCCCTCACTCCGCGTCTACCCAGCGGTCGTACAGCCGGTGGAAATGCCGCAGCTTGGTCTCGGCATAGCTGGCAAAGGTCACGCAGCCGGGCTTCTTGGCCGCCTCCAGCCCGCGCTGCACCTTGGGCAGGTTGTAGACGTCCTGGTTGAACACGCGGGCCAGCATGCCCAGCTCCGGGGCTTCGGTCCAGTCGTCGTCCGCTCCCAGCCAGTGGATGGGGACGGCAGGTGGCCGTTTGCCCGGCGGGTAGGGCGCCAGATACATGCACTCCATGATCGACATCCGATGATCGTCGCCGTAGGGACGAAAGCGGTAGGTGATGCGGTTGAACGCTCCCCACGGGTGGAAATTGGGAAACAGGGTGAAGTAGAAGCTATCGGTCATCTCGGCATCGCTGAAGCGCTCCACGCCGTCGCCAAAGATGGGCTGCATGGCTTGGCGGCCGGTGGTCCCGACAAACTCGCGGGCGGTCGTCCCGTCGGGGAGGCTGGCCACGGGCGGATCGTCGAGATTGCGGTCCATCATCGCGTCCAGCATGTCCTGCTCGGTCGGCGTCCAATTCAGATGCGGGCTCGGCGTGCCGTTGGGCGTGATCGCGCGGCTGTAGTTGCCCCACACGTCATACTGCGAGTTGGCGTCGCCAATGCCGGCCAGGATCTGCGGATGGGTGGCAACAACGTGGTAGGCTTCCATGAACGCCTCCTGGGCAAGCTTCCAGTTGCAGCGCAGGATTTTTGCCACATGCGCCTGCTTGAAGCGCTGCTCCAGCGGCCACGGGGCAAACTGCTGGGGCAGGTCTCCCAGAAAGCGCTCCAGGGGCTCGCAGTCCGGGTCGGGATTGATAAAGACGAAGCCGCCCCAGTGCCCGACTTTGACCTCCGGCAGGCGGTATTCCTCAGGCGTGACCTGTGGGAAGTCCCACTGGCACGGCACCTCCTTCAGCGAGCCGTCCAGATGCCAGCACCAGCCGTGAAACGGACAGCGGAGATCGTGGGAGCGGCCCGGCTCCTCGCGCAGCAGCCGTCCGCGATGGCGGCAGGCGTTATAGAAGGCCTGGATCGTGTCCGGCGCGGAGCGGACCACCAGGTAGGACTGCTGGGCGATATCGTAGACCGTGTAGCTGCCGACTTCGGGAATATCCTCTTCCCGGCACGCCATCTGCCACACCCGGCTCCACAGCCGTTGTTTTTCACGTTCGTGCGCCTCGCGCGAGATATAGCGTTCGATATCGACCTTCTGGACCCCGCCGGCCAGCGGATTCTCCCGGCGCAGCACCGCAGGCACGGGATGGGAATCCGTATTGAGCAGGTCCTGGTACGACACACCGTCCGAACGGTCGCCTGTGGCGGATACAATCTCGGTCATAGCTTCCTCACCCTTGTCTCAGTCATGGACCAGATCTTCGAGCGCGGCCCGGTGGCGCGCGGGCAACTGCGGCCCGGCCAGCCACAAGCACATATGCGGGTCGGCGTGGGTCAGCGCTCCGGCCACCCACACGCCCCCGGCCGTAAAAACCCCTTCCTCGCCCCCGCGGCTCACGACTTTGACCTGCCCGTCGTCCAGTAATTCATAGGTCGCCCCGGTCAGGGGATGTTGTCGTCGGCGTGCCACTGTTTGCCTCCTTCCCGATGCGCTTCGTAGTAGGCTCGCAAGATCGCGTTAATGCGACTCTGGTACCCCTTGCCCTGGGCTTTCATCCATTCCAGCACGTCTGCATCTAGGCGTAAGGTCAGTTGCTTTTTTCTGGGAGGGAATACCACGCGCGCCTTCTTGAAGAAGTCCTCGTCCAGCTCAGGGATATCGCTATAATCAATGTCCTGATCGCTCTGGGCATCAATCCGTTTCAAGTCGCTTTTGATAGATTTTTTGCTCACGGCTGTTGGCCTTTCTCATAGAGATGATACGCGTTCTCTTACCTCGCCTGGTGTGGGCGATGACCACCACGCGGCCTTCCAACTGGCCTAATGTGATGAACCGTTCTTCTCCATAGCCGTATCGTTTGTCTTCGAATGTCACGCACCTTCCAGCAAACACGAGGGATGCGTCTTCAAAGCTCAACCCATGCTTGACGAGATTGTCGCGCCGCTTTGCCTCATCCCATTCATACATGACTCTTATCTTCGAGCGTAGTTACAATTGTAGTTCCAAAAAATTTATTCTGTCAACAAAACGAATACTTGTACGACAAGATGCAGCCCAGTGAGCATGACCCCAGGTACCAAGAAAAAGCGCCTCGCATCCCAGCTCAAAAACGGGGTTGGCCTCTTCACTCTTGTCGCGCCCTCGTACCTGCCCCTTCAGCCAGGAGCGTTCCCTTCGTTATTGCGCTTCGTCGCCGTCCTGGATTTCGACCTCGACAAAAACCGCGCCGGTCCATTCCGCTCGCTTATAGGTCCACGGGCGCAGTTTCCTGAACCCCGCGCTGCTTCGCTCAGGATCGTCGAGAATGGGGGTGGCCCAGCCGGCAACCTCCGTTCCCTGAATGAGCATGGTGACTTCCGCGCCGCCTTCGAGGTGTTTCCACCAGTCGGAATCACTCCCGATATAGACCATGTTCTCCTCGCGCAGATAATCCACCGGAAAGGTTTTCATCTCCGACGAGTCCCGCTTCTTAAGGGTGATGAGCATGACGCCATCGCTCAGCAGCCCATGCCGCTCGGATTGCAGGATGACCGGCACAAGGGGGTGGTAGGCTGCGGCGAGGACGGACAGGCCGGCCAATACGGCAATGATAGTGACCATGCGTTTTCTCACGATTGCCCGTTCCGTTTTTCGGCAGCGACGGCCTCCTGATCGAACTCAAGATGCAGGGCCTTCAGCCCCCGCAGGATGAAGCTCGGGGTGTGCCGATAGTCGTTTTTATCCTTGGCCAGACGGATATGCCGGAGGCGGCTGAGCAGGGTCTCAAAGGCCACGGTCGCTTCGAGCCGGGCCAGCGGTGCGCCCAGGCAGTAATGAACCCCGGCCCCAAAGGCGACGTGGTCCTTGGCGTTGGCCCGGCAGACATCGAAGCGCTCGGCTTGGGAGAACTCCTGGTCATCGCGGTTGGCCGAGGCGTACATGAGGACCAGGCGTGAACCGGCCGGGATCTTCACCCCGCCCAACTCGGTATCCAGCCTGGCCATGCGAAAGAGTCCCTGCACGGGCGACTCGCAGCGCAGGGCTTCCTCCACACAGTTGGGGATGCGGGAGTGGTCGGCGCGCACCGCAGCCAGCTGCTGCGGGTTTTGCAGCAGGAGCAGCATGGCGCTGGCAATCAGGTTAGTGGTGGTTTCGTTTCCGGCCACCAGCAGCTGTTGCAGGATGCTCAGCATCTCGGCGGTATCGAGCGGCGTCTCTCCCTCAAGCCGGGCGTTGATCAGATCGGTCAGGATATCGTCCTGGGGGGCTGCCCGCCTTTCATCGAGCCTGGCCGCAAAATAGCGCTGAAACTCGACCGTGCTCTTGGCGCACTCCAGCTCCCGTTCGGGCGTAATCATGCCGCCCAGGGGCGCCACCGCATCGTCGGACCAGCGCTTGAAATGCACCTGATCGGCGGGCGGAACACCCAGGGCATTGGCAATCACCGTCAGCGGCAGCGGGACGGCGAACTGGCTTACCAGCTCCACCCGCCCATCGGCAATAAAGGCATCCACCAAGTCGTTGGCAATGGCCCGCACGTTCGGTTCGATAACAGCCACCCGGCGGGGCGTAAAAGCCTTATTCACCAGCCCCCGGTAGCGGCGGTGGGCAGGCGGATCGTTGGTGAGCAGGGTGTCCACCGGCAGCCAGCCCTGGGACAGGATGTCCACCACCTCTTTGGGCGGTTCCTTGCGCACCCCGGGGCCGGTCTTGGAGGTGAAGGTTTGAGTGTCGAGCAGCACCGTCTTCATATCCTGATAGCGGCTGACGATGAAGAAGCCGGCGCCCGGCACCTGATAGACCGGGGCCTCGCGGCGCATGGCGGCGTAGAACGGATACGGGCACTCAACGGTCTCGGGGTCGAGCGGGTTGAAGTCGGACACTGACATGACATCATCTCCCTGTCACTATGATACGGTCATGGTCGCCGGGCGAGTGGCCTAGCTATACCAAGCGGCCGGACATGACAAGCATTGAGGCCGTTCATCGTGAGCAAGCAGCCCGAAAGAAGCTCCACTCCAGCGAGCAGATATGCTACACAGTGACCTGCCGGCTTCACCGTTTCGGCGGCGGAGATGGCAAAAAATACAACCGGAGGATGACGCATATGGCAGGAAAAACATGGCGTGCGCTGGCTGGCCTGGTGTGTGCCACCGCGCTTTCAGGTACCGCTGCTTCCGACGAAGTCCACTGGGGCTACGAGGGCCCTGGCAGCCCCGAGCATTGGGGATCACTGAACCCGGCGTTTGCGGCGTGCGCCAGCGGGACCGAGCAGTCGCCCGTCGATCTCACCGACGCGACGGTGAGCGACCTGTCCAGCCTCGCGTTCGACTACGCGCCGAGCCCCATCACCATTGTGAATAACGGCCACACCATACAGGTGGACTATGCGCCGGGAAGCGGGCTCGTCCTTGATGGTGACCGCTACGAGCTGCTCCAGTTCCACCTCCATCACGGTAGCGAGCACACGCTGGACGGCGTCCGGTTTCCGCTGGAGTTGCATCTGGTGCATCGCAACGCCAGCGGCGCCCTCGCAGTCGTCGGCATTCTCTTCGAAGCCGGGGGCGCCAACGAGGCG
The DNA here is from genome assembly GCA_012271025.1 of Deltaproteobacteria bacterium. The sequence goes on from JAAXHF010000628.1 coordinate 5,121, forward strand.
CTCACACCGCTGTGGAGCCAGCTGCCTGCCGAAGCCGGTCCCGCGACCAGCGTTGCGGGCGAGGTCGATGCGGCGGCGCTCCTGCCCGCGCGTCGCACGACATGGCGCTACCCGGGTTCGCTCACCACGCCGCCCTGCACCGAGGGCGTGTCCTGGATCGTCATGACCGAACCGGTGGCGCTGTCGGCGGAGCAGATCGAGGCGTTCGGCGCGATCTTTCCCAACAACTCTCGTCCCATACAGCCGCTCAACGAGCGCGCCGTGCGGCGAGACGGTGAAACGCGGTAGCAACCTGTCCGCGTCCGAATCGCAGTGACGGCGGCCTTGCAAGAGCCCGGTGGCTCGGTCTATGCCTGTGGGCATGGCACACGACGACTCCGTCAACACCGATATTTCCCTGCTCGATGAGGTCAAGATTCAGGCCCGGGTTCTGATTCCCGTCCTGCGCGCACTGCGGACCGAACTGGGACAGGACAAGGCCAACCGGCTGGTTCGGACCGCCCTGCGGGACTGGTCACGCCAACTGGTCGAGGAGCTGGGCAGCCGACTGCCGGGCCGTCCCCGGGACAAGTGGGAGACTGCCCGCAATGCGCTGTATCCCAGAATCGGCGACGATATCGACATCGAGATGCTCAGGCAGGAGCCCGACGCGATTGAGTTTAATGTGACCGGCTGTCGCTATGCGGACTTTTTTCGGCAACTGAACGAGCCCGAACTCGGCGCGGTCCTGCTGTGCGAGACCGACTTCCACCGGGCGGAACTGGGCAGTCCCGAGGTGGAGCTGCACCGCAGTCAGACCATCATGGAAGGGGCGCGGACGTGTGACTTTCGCTACCGGATGAAGAGCACCAAACCGTCGCTGGACGAACCGAAAAAGGAGTAACGATGATTGAACCGACCTTAGCTCAACTGGAAGAACAGATTACCCAACTCCCGCTAGATGAACAGCTCCGGCTGATAGAACGCGTTACCCAGCACGTTCGAGAGCGGCTACGACAGCAAAAGATTCTCGACTCCCAGCTCGCAGCCATGGCTGCGGATCCAGAAATCCAAGCCGAACTCAACAGGATCAATCAGGAGTTTATGGAAACAGACGCTGACGGCTTGGAGTCTGAATGATGGCCGTCCAACGGGGAGAAATCTATTTTGTTAATCTCAATCCCGTCCGAGGGCGCGAGCAGGCAGGACGACGACCTGTCCTCATTTTGTCCATCAATACACTCAATCAACTACCGCTCGTCGCTACCGTTGTTGTGGGGACAAAAGGTGAAAATATCACACGCGATTATCCGACGAATGTCCGTCTCTCTCCGGCAGCAACAGGCCTACCGCAGGAAACCGTCTTTTTGTGTTTTCAGATTCGCTCTTTAGATCCCAAACGCTTTCCAAACGCTCCTGCGGGGCGGGTTTCAGACGAAGCTCTCCAGAGAGTTGAGCGGACAGTCCGGTATTGTCTCGGTCTCTGAAGGCTCGGCTCTACCGCTCGTCTTCCACCAGCACCCCGGCCGCCCGCAGCTCCTGCACCTGCTCTGGGGTCTGGCCCAGATAGTCCGTCAGAATCTCCTCGTTGTGCTGGCCCAGGGTCGCGGCCTCCAGTGGCAGCTCCTCGGGAAAGCCCGAGAACTTGATCGGAAAGCCCGGTACGTCAAGCTCGCCGTGGATACGGTCGGTGATGGTCCGCACCGTGCCACGCTGGCGCAGATGCGGATAGTCGAGCGTGTCCACGACCGACAAAACCGGGGCGACGGGAACCCCGAATTTTTCCAGCTGGGCAACCGCGCTCGGTACATCGGGGAAGGTCTGGAGCCAGTCTTCGAGGATTTGGGTCACCGTGTCGCGGCGTTTGAGACGCAGGTTATCGGTCTGGAAGTCTGGATGATCGACCAGGTCGGGGCGGTCGATGGCTTTGCACAGGTCTTTCCAGTGGTGCAGATGGGCCATGATCACCACATAACCGTCGGTGGCCTGGAACACCCCGGCCGGACAGGCATAGGTCATGTGGCGCCCGGCGGGCCTGGGTCTCAGCCTGCCGTTGGTCGCCCGTGGCTGGTGAACGTTGACCTCGTGGTAGTGGTAGTACACGTCCAGCAGCGCCACATCGAGGTGCTGGCCCTCGCCGGTCTGATCGCGGTGGCGCAGCGCGGCCAGGACGCCCAGCGCGGCATGCACGCCGGTGCTGACATCGCCCAGACCCACCCCCGGAATATACGGCGCGTCGTCGGGCTCGCCAATCATCGAGGTGACGCCGGCATAGGCCTGGGCAATATAATCGTAGCCGGGCTTATGAGACAGCGGTCCGGTCTGGCCCATGGCCGAGATGGAACACAGGATGATGTCGGACTTGAGCGCCTTGAGTCGGTCGTAGTCCAGACCCATATCGGCCATCACCCCGGGCTTGAAGTTCTCGACCACAATATCGACCTGGCCGACCAGCCCGGCGACCAGGGCCATGCCGCGCGGGTCGCGCAGATTCACACACAGGCTCTTCTTGCCCCGGTTATGCTGCACGTAGTACAGGCTACGCTTGTTCCGAAAGGTGCTGGCGTTGCGGACCATGTCCCCGTGTGGGGCCGATTCGACCTTGATGACCTCGGCGCCCATCTCGGCCAGCATACGGGTACAGCTCGGACCGGCCAGGGCACGGGTCAAATCGAGGACGCGGACACCGTTTAACACATGGGGCAAAGACTGAGACATCGGGTACTCCTTCCCTCCGTCGGGGGAACCGACGCGGACCCGGTTAGCTGTTTTTCTCCAGCAACACCCCGGCCTCGCGCAGCTTCTGGACCTCTTCGGCCGAGCGGCCCAGGTAGGTGGTCAGGACTTCTTCGTTGTGCTGTCCGAGCGTGGGCGCCACCAGCGGCAGGGGCTCGGGAAAGGCCGAGAACTTGAGCGGCATGCCGGGCATCTCAAACTCGCCGTGGACCGGGTCGTTGACCGTCCGCACGGTCCCCCGAGCCCGGTGATGGGGATGATGGACGGTGTCGGCCACCGACAGCACCGGCGCAACCGGAACCCCGTGCTGCTCCAAGCACTCGACGGCACTCGGCACATCGGGAAAGGTCTGGAGCCAGTCCTCGACCATGGCGACGATCTCGTCGCGCCGTTCGAGCCGTTTGGCGTCGGTCACATAGTCGGGATGCTTGGCCAGCTCGTCTTTGCCCAGGGCTTTGCACAAGTCCTTCCAGTGGTGCAGCAGGGCCATGACGACCAGATAGCCGCCCTTGCCCCGAAACACCCCACACGGACAGGCGTAGGTCATATAGCGGCCGCTGCGGGTCGGTTCGATTGCCCCGCCGCTGCCGCTGTAGGTTTCGACGTTGGCCTCGTGGTAGTGGTAGTAGACGTCGAGCAGGGCGATATCGAGGTGCTGGCCAACCCCGGCGTGGTCGCGGTAGCGCAGGGCCGACACAATCGCCAGGGCGGCGTGGACACCGGTGCTGACATCGCCCAGCCCGACCAGCGGAATATACGGCGCGTCATCCGGCTCGCCGATCATCGACGTGACCCCCGAGTAGGCCTGGGCGATGTAGTCGTAGCCAGGCGTATTGGCCAGTGGGCCGCTCTGACCCAGAGCCGAGATGGAGCACAGGATGATATCGGATTTCAGCTCCTTGAGCCGTTCATAGCCCAGCCCCATACTGGCGATCACCCCGGGCTTGAAATTCTCGACCACCACATCGACCCGGGGTATGAGTTCGGTCAGCAGGGCCAAGCCCTGGGGGTCGCGCAGATTGACGCACAGGCTCTTCTTGCCCCGGTTCTGCTGCACGTAGTACAGGCTGCGGTCATTGCGGAAGACCGAGATACTGCGGACCATATCCCCGCCCGGGGCGGGTTCGACCTTGATGACCTCGGCCCCCATTTCGACCAGCATGCGGGTACAGCTCGGGCCGGCCAGGGCGCGGGTCAGGTCGAGAACGCGTAAGTCAGACAGCAGGTGATCCATTCCTTGGGCCATGCATTTCCCTCCCACTCAATGTGTCAGTCCCACATCAGGCCGCCGTCGACGTTGAAGGACTGGCCGGTGATATTGCGGGCCTCGTCCGAGGCCAGGAAGGCGGCCATATTGGCAATGTCGTCCGGGGTGTTGGAGCGCTTGAGCGGAATCGAGGCGTCCATACGGGCAATCGCCTCGGCCTCGCTGATGCCTTCCCGCTCGGTGAGCTGCTCCATCACCCGGTCGTACAGGCTGGTGCGGGTCGCGCCGGGGCAGATGGCGTTGACATTGATGTTGTGCTTGGCCAGCTGTGAGGCGCCGATGCGGGTCATGGCAATGACCGCCCCCTTGGAGCCGGCATACGAGATGTTCGAGGTGCCGCGAAAGCCCTTGCCGGCAATCGAGGCGATATTGACGATGCGGCCCTCGTTGCGCTTGGCCATCTCGCGGGCCACCTCCTGCATGCAGAAAAACACCCCCTTGGCGTTGACCGAATGGATCCAGTCCCAGTCCTCCTCGGTCACGTCAAAGAAGCCCAGGCTGCGGGTCACCCCGGCGTTATTGACCAGAATGTCAATCTGCCCAAAGGTGTCCACGGCTTTGGCCACCATGGCCTTGATATCGGCCAGTCGGCCCATATCGGTCTTGACGAACAGGCCGCGGCGGTCATGGGCGCTGACCTCGGCGGCGGTCTGCTGGCCGCTGGCCTCGTCAATCTCGGCCCCCACCACGTGGGCGCCCTCCCTGGCGTAGCGCAGCGCGATCGCCTTGCCCATCCCGGTCCCGATCCCGGTGACCACCGCGATTTTGTCCTTGAGTAGCATAGTAGTCCTCCTTGCCTCCTTGTTTGTCCTCACCTGAATTCCGGCATCACTTCCTTGGCAAACAGTTCCAGTCTCCGCCTGACACGCGGGATATCCTGGCCGCCGGCGTGAAAATAAAACGCGACCTGATCCAGCCCGAACTCGTCGTTCAGCTCGGCCAGACGCCGCCGGCACTCTGCCGGAGTGCCGACCACGGCCCGCTCTTCGAGCTGGTCGGGCATGGCCCGGATGAATTGCAGAAAGGCTTTGAACGGGTCGTCATCTTTCATCCGATTCATCAGTTCGGGCGGCACGAACGAGGTGAACAGATCGGTATAGGCGCGGACCGCTTCGCGGCCCTCACGAATGGCAACGTTGTGGTCGGGATCGACGAGCAGCCAGAAGATAAACGTCATCCGTTTTTGCCCATGACCGTGCTCGGCGAGCAGGCTCCGGTAGCGCTCAATGCGCTGCCTGACCTTGGGGTGGGGGCCGGTCAACCACGGCACGACAAACGCGTTGTCGCCGGCAATGGCGGCGCTTTCGTAGGACTCGGGACTGATCGTCCCCCGGTAGATCGGCGGGTGGGGTTTCTGGACCGGCTTGGGACTCAGCGACAGGGACGGAACCTGCCAGAACTCGCCCTGATATTCGATCGGGTCCTGGGTCCAGGCCCGCCGAATGATCTCCAGCGCCTCCTCGTAGCGCGCCCGGCTCTCCCGCATCTTGACCCCGAATCCCTCAAAGTGCTTCTGAATAATGCCGCGCCCCACCCCGAAATTCAGCCGCCCGTCACTCAGGATATCGAGCATGGCAAAGTCTTCGGCTTTGCGCAGCGGGTTGTCAAACGGCAGCAGGCTGATGGAGGTGCCCAGACGAATACGGGACGTTTCCCGCGCCAGCGCGGTCAGAAACAGCTGGGGGCTGGGGCAGATCCCGAAGGCATAAAAATGCTCCTCGCCAAACCACACCGAGTCAAAGCCGAGTTGCTCGGCCGCAATGGCGATGTCGAGCGTGTCGCGGTAGTACTGGATCTCGTTCTGGCGATCAGGGAAGAAGTCAAACAGGGAGAATAAGCCAAACTCCACACCAGCCTCCATTCAGTCTGGAATAGGCGCCGTGCGCTCAGCATCAGCAATATACGCCGCAGCATCGTCTGCCAAGAGCAAACCCTGGTCTTGCAGCGCGGCAACGGACCGCCGGATGGCATCGACGTAAGCCGCCCTGCTCGGATAGCGTTCGGCCAGAGACAGACGCGGGTCGCCGCTCGCCTCGCGTTCGGCTGTGGTCCGGGCAAAGGGGATGAACTGTCCCCAGTTGCCGCACATAGCGCCCGGTACATCGGCCCGGAGCGCCCAGCCGGTAGAGGTGCCGAGCGGAGCGGCGATATCGGGCAGGCGGATTCCGGCCAGATCGTTGCCGTCGGCGTCGGTTTTGGGAACGAGGCTGGTGTAGCGGGCCTGGTCCCCGGCGGTGTGCGTGACCAGGGTCGGATTGAGGTCGCCAATGTGCGCCACTCCCGGAATGGACGGAAAGCCGGCGGCGCTGTCCTGGGCCGAGACCAGGCTGCCAGCCTGACGGGTGGGAATCCGGCTGGCCGGCGGCGAGCTGCCCTCGTGCACCCAGCGGTGCAGAGCCAGCAGGAGGGCGCGCATGACCGGCCCGCGAAAGGCCGGGTTGTGTTCCTGCGTACACGGTCCCTTGGCCAGCCGCTGGCCCAGGGAGGTGGTGATGGGGGCGGGATGCAGGGCAAAATGCTGGGTGCTGGCAAAGAAGTAGAGCCGCACCGTGTCAGGGATGGGTACGTCGTTCCCGTGGCTATCGGTATGCAGCAGGGACGCGCTCTTGCGCCAGTATTCGCTGGCGGTGTTGGTGACCATGATCAGCGGGTCAAAGCCGTCGCCGGGTTTGTCGCTGCCGGCGCGCAGCAGGCCGTCGTGTTTCCCGGTCAGCGGATCGTGCTGTGTGCCATAGGCAAACGGAAACCAGTTTTCTGGAAACCCGAAGTCCTGGTGACCGCCCTGGGTCCGGCCCGGCTGGCCAAAGGAAAAGTTGCTGAAAGTCTTGCCCGCACCGCCGATGTCGGCGATCAGTCCGTCAAACACGCTGCGCTCGTGCTCGTCCTGATTAAAGCCGGCCCAGACGTGCTCCTGAAGATAACGGCCCGCCTGTGAAATGCCGAAGGCCAGCGCCTTGTGGATGCCGGTGTCGTGTTCGTTCAGCCGCAGCGGATTGGCCGTCCCCCGCTCATCGGCCGTTTCATAGCGCAGGAACGACACCACATCACGGGTCACCGCAAATCCCAGGCCCAGAACGGGCGGATTTTTGCCGGTGTAGGTAAATTCATACAGCACGCCTGACTCAAACCCGGGCTGGAAACGGACAGTCTGCTCATCGGCAAACTCCCAGCAGCGCTCCGCCTGGCCTGACTGGGTGCAGACCGGGATGGGCTGCGGCTGCTCGCCGCGCGCCCTGGCCCGGACGCTGACCTGCATCAGGCGCGGGTCTGGCGAGAGCACGGGATAGCTCAGGCTGGCGGTCTGCGGCTCGGTCTGCTGACGACCGACAAACAGGTCGCGGACAGGGCCGCTGAGCGGCCTGCCATTCTCCAGTGCGACCGGGAGGTCGGCGCCCATTATCCCCGGCGTGTCCGGGACACAGCACTGAGCCCCGGCTGTGCCACGCGCCTGCCAACCGCTCCAGACAATCGTATAGCCGTGGCGCATGAGAAAGCCGTTACCGGCGTCGGTCGCAGTATGAGGCGTATTCGTCGACGGACCGTAGGGCACGTCGTTGAGCAGGACCAGATCGATCTTATTGCCGCGGTTGAGCACGCCATAGAAAAGCGTGCGATTGCCTTTGGTCGGGTCGCGTGGGCGGAGAATGACGAAGTCGGTGCTGTAGGAGACCCGCCCGGTGCTGTCTGTGGCGGCCAGCTCCAGGTTCACGATACCGGCATTTTCCGTCGCCCCGGGATTGACCGCGCCAAACGCTCGGCCCGCAATTTTCTCGTACTGCCCGACCGCACCAAACGCTCGGCCCGCAAAGGTCGGCGATTCGACCCGGTCGATTTCAATATGGGTGACGCGCGCCACAGCCGCAGGTGGGGCAACGGTTTCCCACACCAGGAGACACGCGAGGAGCAGGGGCACGACAGACATCGTGGGCCTGTCCTATCACCCCTTTTCGCACTATCGCAAGCTGCTCGGACTTGACTTCCGGGGTTCGGTTCAGGATAGTTCCGGGGTCGGTCCGTGGTCTGTATGGAGACGTTTTTAACACAGGAGGACGTATGAAGCTCTACAGTATACCGCTCAGTAATTTCGCCTCGAAATGCCGTATCGCCGCCTATGAAAAGGGGCTGGATATCGAGCTGACCGAACCGCCCAGCGGGATGGGTTCGGACGAGTACAAGCAGATCAACCCCCTGGGCAAGGTCCCGGCGCTGGATACCGGCAGCCAGATCATTGCCGAATCCGAACTCATCAACGAGTATTTTGAGGACCGGTTTCCGGAAAAGCCGCTGCTGCCCACGGACCCGGAGGCGCGGGCCAAGGTGCGCAGCTTCACCCGCCTGCACGACCTGTACCTCGATCCGCCGCTGCGGGCCTGCTTTCCGAAGCTGTTCGGCCAAGACCTGGAGCAGAGTTTTATTGACGAAAAAATGGTTGAGATCCAGGGGCGTCTCGATCATCTCGAGTCGCAGCTCTCGGACGCGGGCTGGGCGGCCGGGCCTGATTTCAGCTTGGCCGACGCCGCGCTGACGCCGACGATCTTCTTCATGAACACCTTTCTGCCCGCCTTCGGCCAAAAGCCGGCGATTGAGGGGCGTCCGAAACTGGCCGCCTGGTGGGGCAAAATTCAAGACCGGGAATCCACCAAGCGGGTGCTGGGCGAGCAGGGCGCCGCTCTGGAGGCGCTGCAAAAACAGCAGCAGGGCGGCTGATTCCGGGGGGGCAAGCTGCGGGCTTGCCCCTTTGTGGAGCGCCCGGCCTGCGGGTCGGGCGAGGATTGAAACAAACATCATGAAGTTCGGCTATTTCACCCTGACCGATAATCCACCCGCCTATGGCGCCGACCGACGCGACCCCAACCAGTTCCTGCGCGAGGTGCTGCGCGAGTGCCAAGTCGCCGAAGAACTGGGCTATGAGTCGGCCTGGGTCCCGGAACACCATTTTGGTCTGTTTGGCTGCCTGCCCGCTCCGGCCGTCTTTTTGTCGCACCTGGCGGCCCAGACCAGCCGCATCAAGCTGGCCCCGGCAACCGTGCTGCTGCCCTGCCACCATCCCCTGCGGGTGGCCGAAGACTTTGCCCTGTTGGACCTGTTGAGCCAGGGCCGGAGCGTGTTTTCAGCCGGCCGGGGGTATGACAAGCGCGAGTACGACGCCCTGGCCATCCCGTTCGAGGAAAGCCGCGACCGCTTTGCCGAGGGCCTGGATCTGCTCCGTATGGCCTGGACCCAGGAAGAATTTACCTACCACGGACGGTTTTACGACCTGCCGGAGCCGGTGACCTGCCTGCCACGCCCCGTCCAGCAACCCCACCCGCCCATCTATGTGGCGTGTTTCAGCCGCCCGACCGTTGAAATGGCGGCCGATAAGGGCTTCCATACGCTGTTCGCCCCCTTTGCCGCAGCCATGATGTTCGGCAGCGTTGGCGAAGCCGTCCAAACCTACAAAGGGCTGGCCGCCGAGGCCGGCCACAGCGAGGCGCGGGCCAAGTGCTCCTATTTTGTCAATGTGGTCGATAGCCCGGCCGAGGCGCTCCAGACCAAGGCGCGTCTGCTACGCTATCTCAAATCGGTGCTGCCGGCCTTTCCCGCCGACCGCGACAGCGCGCCGCCGCACATTGCCTATTTTGCTGATATTGTCGAGCGCTTGCAGAGTATGCAGCCCGAGCAGGTCGGGGAACGCAGCATTGTCACCGGCGACCCCGAGGCGTGTATTGCAACCCTCAAGAAGTGCGAAGCGGCCGGGATTGAAGAGGTCATTCTGTACTTCAACTTCGGCCACTTCAGTCATCAGGATACGCTCCGCTCAATGGAGCGTTTCGCCCGGGACGTGATGCCCCATTTCAGCTGAGACGCCGGTGAGGTGAGGCTCGCTGCCGCGTTATCTTATTGGCACTGGGGATCGCAGGCCGCCATTTTATTGGCCGCGTCCAACTCACACGACTCGCTGGTCTCGTAGGTATTGTTTCTTTCCAGACAGTCGAGGATGTCATTAATCGGGACGGTCATACAGTTGCGGTAGCACACGGGTGAGTCGTTGCCGCCGGCCGCTTCGAGTTTATCGTTCATATAGGTCATGGTGGCTGCAAAACGCGCTAACACGTTGGTCCCTCCCTCATCGGCCGGCTCCGACGGACTGTAGCCCTCGGGATAGCCGTCCTGAGCGGCGACCACGCCTGGAGCGATGAGGCCCATTCCGGCCAGGGCGACCCCCAGGACGATTGCATATGCCAGGCTGCGGATTGGCTGTGTGTGACCCATGCCTTATCCTCCTCTTCACACTTGCTGCGCTGGGCCTTCTCATATCGTCCTGACCTGGCTTGCGCAAGGCGAGGCCGTACCAGCGCCCGGGTCCGGCGCTGGCGTGGAGTACTGGATTTGGAGAGGGCTGCGACGCAGGGACGCCCTAGCCGGACATCCCTGCTGAGGCGGCAGCGTGGGCCTGACTAGGCGCTGCGCAGCACCCGGCCGGCCAGAGCGCCGGCGTGCTCCAGGCCCTCCATGAAGACCTGGCCGTTGACCAGGGTGTTTTTGTAACCGGACGACTGCTGAATATAGCGGCCGGCACCGGCCGGGAAGTCATACACGAAGGTCGGCGGCGGCAGGTGCAGATTGTCGTAATCAATGACGTTCAGATCCGCATACGCGCCCGGGCGAATCACCCCTCGGTCTTGAATCCCGAACAGCTCGGCCGGGTCGGCGGTCAGTTTCCGAATGGCCTGCTCGACCGTGAAATGCCCGCGCTCCTGAACCCAGTGTTTGAGAAAATAGGTCGGCAGGCTGGAGTCCATGATCTGGCCACAGTGGGCGCCGGAGTCGCCCAGACCGATCACCACATGGGGATGATCCAGCATCGTCTGCACCGCCTCAAAACGGGGATTCAAAAAGGGATAGTTGAACAGTGCCTTGCCGTCCTGCTCGACGGACAGCTGAATAAACGCCTCGGCCGGGCTGACACCGAGCCGCTCGGCGTGAGCCTGGAGGCTGTCCTGGGCCTGATGGTCGTAGCGGGCTTCGGTGTCGGACAGCACGAAGATCTGACCAAAATCGATCGGCGGCGGGTCGGCCAGGGCCTGTTCGATCATGGTCGCGCGGTATAGGGGGTTGCGCAGCTTGGCGACTTTTTCGTCCAGACGCAGGGCGCGTAAGGCTCGCCAGGACGGCGCCCGATCAAACGGGGTGCGGTTCACAAAGCCAAACAACACGCCGATGCCGCGGGTAGTCGACTGGGCCACGACCTTGGCTCCCCTGGCGTTGCTGGTGCTGATCTGGTCGAGCATGGCGGCAAACGCCTGCGGGTGGGGACGACTCTGGGCCAGACCGAAGGTCACCGGTCGGCCGGTCGCCAGGCTGACCTCGGTCATCCAGTCGACTTCGCGTTTGAGGTCTTCGGGCTTGCCGCTGTCAATCCCCGGCGCGGCTTCGACCACGCCACGCCCCAGCTTGCCCAGCGCGCTGGTGATGCCCATCAATTCCTCGGAGGTGGCAAACGTGCCGGGCACCGGCTGGCCTTCCGGCGTGCGGTGCAGAATGGTGCGGGAGGTGGAAAAGCCCAGCGCCCCGCCGGCAATCGCCTCTTCAACAATATCCCGCATGCGGGCAATCGCCTCGGGGCCGGCCGGCCTGTTCTCCAGGCTCTCTTCGCCCATGGCCCAGTAGCGCACGGCGCAGTGGCCGACCAGACCGCCGACGTTGACGCCTTTTGGCAGGCCGTCGAGCGCCTTGAGATACTCGCCATACGTCTCCCAGGTCCACGGCATGCCGGTCATGATGCTCTCGGCCGGGATGTCCTCGACCGACTCCATCAGATGCGCCAGGTATTCCCGGTCTTTTGGGTGGCAGGGAGCGAAGGTCACTCCGCAGTTGCCCATCACGACCGAGGTCACGCCGTGCCAGCACGACGAGGACGCCACCGGATCCCAGCTGATCTGGGCGTCCAGATGGGTATGGATATCAATGAAACCGGGGGTCACCAGATGCCCCTCGGCATCAATCGTCCGCTTTGCCGTAGCGCTGATGTTCCCGATTTCGGCAATCCGGTCGCCCTGCACGGCAACATCGGCCCGGTACGCCGGCTTGCCCGTCCCGTCAACAATGGTTCCGCTTTTGATCACAACATCGTAGGCCATGCTTTCCTCCTGGTTCTCGCACAGTGGGGATGCCCCGTCGGGGCGTCCCCACTGTGCGCGATCCGGTTTGGTGTGTCAACGATTCTCATTGACTCTCCCCGCCGGCTCACGATACAAGATGGCGGTTCTCACCATCGAATCTCTCAGCCTGTCCGAGGAAGATCACCAATGAAAAAAATTGCGCTGCTGGCTATCGTGGCCTGTTTTCTCCTGAGCGGGACAGCCTTCGCCCAGACCGGGAACGGCATGGCGATGTTGGAAAACCCCGCGCCCGATTCGTACCAGAGCGGGCTAGCGGTGATCTCCGGCTGGGCCTGTGACGCACAGGAGATTGTGATCGAGATTGACGCTATGTCCTTCACCGCAGCCTACGGCACGATGCGCGGGGACACCCAGGAGAGGTGTGGCGATACCGACAACGGCTTCAGCTTCCTGTGGAACTGGAACAACAGCGGAGATGGGGAGCATACCGTTCGTGCGTTGGCCGACGGCACCCCGTTCGGCGAGGCCACGGTGACCGTCACCACCTTCGGGACGGAGTTTCTGCGCGATGCGCACGGCGTGTATTCCCTGACGAATTTCCCGACTACCGACGAGGAGACCCGTATCCAATGGGAGGAATCCCTCCAGAACTTTGTCATCCGGGACAATCCGACGACCTTCACCCGCGACTTCGTGCGAGCCGCGCTGGGCCGCTATGACCGAGACGGGCGAGAGGCGACAGCGGCGTACTACAACTCCCCGGCCAGCGTTGAGGGGCAGTGGTATGTGTTCATCATTGATGAGAACGATCTGTTCATTGCCCATCCGATCATGTCCGAACTGATAGGCCAGGATATCAAAACTATTGTTGGCTCGGACGGTTACGAACTCGGGCGGGAGATCGCCATGGCAACCGAGGCCGGGCACTGGATTCATTACCTGTGGCCCAACCCGGTCACTGGAGAGGAAGAGCCCAAGCATACATGGGCTATCCGTCACGATGGGCTCATTTTTGGATCAGGCTACTACGAGTCGCTGACTGATGACGCCACGCCTCTCACGGTCGGTAACTCCCAGGTCGCTGGTGTGGCTGCCGTCCTGGAGAATCCTGCTCCGGGCTCGTTCCACAGCGGCATGGCTGTTCTGTCCGGCTGGGCGTGTGAGGCGGAGGAGATTCTCATTCAAATAAACGATATGTCGCTGACAGCCGCCTACGGCACGGTCCGCGCGGATACTCAGGCTGTCTGCGGCGATATCAACAACGGCTTCAGTCTGCTGTTGAACTGGAACATCCTCGGCGACGGAGTGCATACCGTCCGGGCTTTCCTTGACGGCACACTCTTCGCTCAGGTTCCGGTCACCGTCACCACCTTCGGAGTCGAGATGCTCGGGGATGAGGAAAAAGCGACCTTCACCCGGAACCTCGTGCAAGCGGCGCTGGATCGCTATGACCGGGAGGGACGTGAGGCGACGGTCGCCTACCACAACTCCCCGGCCAGCGTTGACGGAGAGTGGTATGTGTTCATCATTGACGAGAACGATCTCATCATCTCGCATCCGGTCTCGCCCGGATTGGTAGGCCAGGATATCAAAACTATTGTCGGCTCTGACGGCTATGAGTTAGGTGAGGAGATTGCCAGGGCGACCGAGGCCGGACACTGGATTGACTACCTGTGGCCCAACCCTGCGGCGGGCGGGGTAGAAGAGCCCAAGCACTCATGGGCCATCCGTCACAACGGACTCATCTTTGTGTCAGGGTACTACGGCCCGCCGAATTTTCAGGAATACGAACTGACGGACTTCCCCGGCGCTGGCGCGGCACTCAGCCTGCAATGGTCCCAACCCTTGCAGAATTTCGTGATTACCAGCGTGATGCCGTCGGAATAGTGCGCGGACTAGGACAGCTCGGCCAAAAGCGTGCGGGCCTGCCCTATATCACGGCTCTCCCCGGCCGTATCACACCCGACCAGACTGTCTTCCAACAGCTGTCGCGCCTCGGTTCGCCGTCCCCAGCTTTGCCACGCCCGGCTCAGGCCCACAACCGCCCGCAGCTCCCACAACCTGGCCTGCTGTCGGCGGGCGAGCGCAATCGCCCGCTGAAAACACTCCTCAACCAGGGGTCGGGTTCGCGAGTCGTGCCCGCTGCCGTTCGTGCCGTACCGCTCGCCTTCCCGGGCCAGCACAAGCTCGGCTTTGATTCGGTACAGCTCGGCCTCACAAAACCGCTCGTGCGTCTCCCCAACCAATGCCACAGCCTCGTCAACGGTCTGCAAGCCGTCGGCCAGTCGCCCTGCCGTGGCATACGCCTCGGCCAGGACGGCCAGATAATAGGGGCGCATGACCTGCGCTCCGGTCGCGCCCCAGTCGGCCAGTCCCCGGCAAATCTGCCCGATCCCGTCCACCGCCCGATTGTGCTGATTGTGGCCGTCGGCCACCAGGATCGTTCCCAGGGCCAGCCAGTAGGCGAAGCCGTGTTCCTGCGACACCGCGATCGTCTCCTCGGCAAACGCCCGGGTGTCGTGTTCATCCCGGCACATATGCGACACAATGGCCGCACAGCCCAGCGCATAGGCCAGGCTGTGGGGATGGGCGAGCTGGCGGGCCAGGGACACGGCTTGGCGGGCGCTATCACGGGCCTGGTGCGGAAAACCGAGCAGGCACAGCGATAGCGCGGTATACGAGCGACACACGACACCCGGATCCTGAACAAACCCGTCAGCCCGACGACGGTGGGGATCGTACAGGGCCAGCCCTTGCTCGAAATGATCCCGCGCCCGGCCGAACTCGCCCAGATGAAAGTGCGTAATCCCCAGGGTGTTATGAGCCGAAAGCAGCAGGGTCGGCTCGGTCTGGCGCTCGGCCAGGGCCAGGAACTGCTCTCCCAAGCGGCGGGTGGTGTGGAACTCGCCCCGAATCAGGGCCACCGCGCTCAGCCCGCGCAGCGCCCGAAAGAGCTGACGGGTCTCGCCAATCGCCTCACACAGGCTGCGCGCCCGGCTATAGACCTCTTCCACTTCCGGAGCGGCATAGCCTTTGGTCATGGCCAGCGGCACGCTGAGGCTGAGCGACAGGGCGATTTCCTGTTGGGCGCGGTGATGGTCCGGTGCAAAAGTGGACTCGGTCATCATCGTCCGCTTGCCTGTCGGGTCTTGCCGACCGAGCAGAGACAGGCCGCGTGACAGATGGGCGATGGCCTCCTGGTAGGCGCAGCGTTGCAGGGCGTTATGGGCCGCCTGTTGCAGATAGGGAACGGCGCGGTCAAAGACCCGCGCCTGCTCAAAGTGCATGGCCAGTTCGGCCGCAATCTCTCCGGTCCGCTCGCCATACGCCTGCTCTTCCCGTTCTCCAATGGCGCGGTGGAGCTGGAGGCGGCGGCCGACCGGGATGCGTCCGTACAAGACGTTCTGGTACAGCGAATGGATAAATCGATACCGGCCGGCCACGGTGCCGTCCGGCCATTCGGTCCAGCCGTCGGCGGACAGGAATTTTCTCTGGCGGACCAGGGCCTGACAGTGCTCCTCGGCCTGTGTGGCTGTCCCATTCTTGAAATATGGGCCGTCGTGGCCCACGGTGCCATCCAGAGCTGCGGCGGAAAACTCGACCCCGGCCACACTGGCCGTCTCAAGCAGCTGCTGTTGGTGTGGATTCAGGCGGTCGATTTGTTTCTCGATCATCTGCCGTAAACTGTCGGGCACCCAGTCTTGGCCATCATCCATACTCGCCAGGTCGAACAGCCGCGCTTGCACTTCCCAGCGTCCGTTGACCTCGCTCAGGGAGCCATGGGCGACCAGATAATCCAGCAGATTCACCAGAAAGAGCGGATTACCGTCCGTCTGCCGATGCAGCAACACGGTCAGCCGGGCGTGGTCCGGGGCAGCCAGCGGGAAACGGTCGGCCAGATATTCCCCAACGGCCGACGCCGTCAGAAATGCCAGCGACAGGTCTCCACACTGGCGGTGCATGCGCAGCTCTTGGCTGAGGGCGGCGAGCGGATGGGCGGCGTTCGAGATGTCGGCCGGTCGGTAGGTCGTCAGTACCAACAGGCGGGCCGCCTCTTGCCGCTGGGCCAAGACCGACAAGAGGGCCAAGGTGGAGTGATCGCTCCATTGCAGGTCTTCAAGCACCAAGACCAGACACACCTCGGTGGTCAGGGCTTCCAGGGCTTTGACCATCTCGCGCAGCATCCGCTCGCGAGTGACGCCCTGAATGCGGCGCTGGAGGGCTTCGAGTTCGCCCGGCTCAAGCAGAGACGGCAGCTGCGCCAGCCAGCTCGGGGCGTGTTGGGCCAGGACGGCCATCAGACGCGGCCCGTCGGTCCGCCGACACAGCCGCTCCAGGGCTTCCAGCACCGGCATATATGCCTCGCCCGCCCCGTGCTGCTCAATACACTGTCCGCGTCCGACCCACACCGAGGCGGGGTGTTCGACCTGAGCCAGAAAGGCCTCAACCAGCGTTGTTTTGCCAATGCCGGCCTCGCCGGTCACAAACACGATCTGGCGGACACCGGCCTGGGCGCGGCCGAACCAGTCGTGGAGCCGGCTCAGTTCCTGCTCGCGGCCGACGAGCGGAGGCAGGCCGGAGTCGGCCTGAGGCGGCCCGACTCCGGCCGCCGAAGACAGCGGGGCAATGAACCGATAGCCGCGCCGATGGACAGTCTCAATGAACCGGGGCTGTATTGCCGCGTCGCCCAGCGCCCGCCGCAGGCGACGAATGCAGGCCTTGAGCACCCCGTCGCTGACCGTTGTCCCAGACCACACGGTGTCGAGCAGTTGCTGTTTGATAACCAGCTGTCCGGGCTGGTCCACCAAACACTGTAAGACGGCAAAATCCTTGGGTTTCAGGGCGATGGACTGGGTTCCATGCCACAGACATTCATTCCCCAGATCAAGGCGAAAGGGGGGAAAGCTGATCTGCACTCCAGGTCTCATATCCTCCTCATATCATCCCCGAGCTTGACCACAAGACACCGTAATGTCACCCTAATATCACTTCTGGAGCATGGCGACTCGGGCCAAGTCAGGTTAGATTTGAACAAGAAAGGCAAGAAGAGAGG
>JAAXHF010000070.1 GCA_012271025.1 Deltaproteobacteria bacterium
GGGACTTCCAAACACACCGGGCCGGGCCGGCCGGTCTGAGCCAGGGCAATGGCGTGCTTGGCAAGCGCATATAGATCATCGTCCGCCCCAGGAATAACCACTTCTTTGGTAATGGTCCGAAAGAGCGCCGTCTGCTCTTCCAGCTCGTGCAGGACGCCCAAGCCCTTGCCGATCTTGGCGGCGTCGATATTGGTCGTGATCATCAGGACCGGCGAGCAACTGCCCCAGGCTTCTTGCAGGGCCGAGACCGTAAAACCCGCACCCGGACCGGTAGACGAGACAATAACCCCCAGCCCACCGCTCGCCCGGGCATAACCGTCCGCCATATGGGTTGCGCCAGCTTCGTGCCGACACCCGATATGCCGAATCGAGGGATCGTGGCGCAGGGACTCGTACAGACCGATATTATGAATGCTGGGGATACCAAAAATGGTCGAGACATCCGCCTCTTTCAGGGCTTGAACGATACCATCGGCTCCTCGGGGCATGCATACTCCCTTCCGAATCTACTTGACCACACCCTTGTGTTTCAGTTGCTCCACCTCATCGCCGCTCAGACCCATCTCTTGCAGGATCTCCCAGGTATGCTGACCAAGAGTGGGCGGAGGGAGGCGCACGGCGCCCGGCGTTTTCTTGAGCTTGGCCGGAATGCCGCCAACCTTGAGTTTGCCGACCCGGGCATGGTCCACCTCGACCGCCATGTTGTTATGCTGGACTTGCGGGTCGGCAAAGGTTTCGTGAAAGGTGTTGACCGGCGCGGCCATCACGTCCGCCCCGCTTAAGCGGCGCATCATGTCGTCCACATCTCGTTTGGCAAACTCGGCCTGCAACGCCTCGTTGAGGGCTGCTTCGTGTTGTAAGCGGAGTTCTCCGGTCTCAAAACGCGGGTCCGCCATCAGGTCCTCGCGTTCGATCGCACGGCAGATATTGTGGAAGAATTTGTTATTAAACGAGGCGATCTGAATGTCCCGGCCGTCTTTACACCTGAAGGTTCCATAGGGCGCATAAAACGGACTGGCGTTCCCGACGCGCGGCTGGATGTACTGGCTGAGAAAGAATTGACCGACCTGGGACGGCTGGACGTGGATCAGCCCGTCCATCAGGCATAGCTCAATCTGTTGACCAACGCCCTGTTGCTCACGCGTCCACAGGCCGACCATGGCGGCAAAGGCAACCAGATTGGCGCAGGTGGCGTCGGCAATGGCCGGCCCGGCCTTCAGGGGCTTGCCGTCCCGCTCTCCGGTGACGCTCATAAAGCCGGTCAGCGCCTGAGCCAGGGGGTCGATGCCCGGTCGTCCGCCATACGGTCCGTCCTGGCCAAAGGCGCTGACCGAGATGCAAATGATTTTCTCGTTGTACGGGCGCGTTTCTTGGTACGTCACCCCCAGCTTGGCTTTGGCTTGGGGGCGGAGGTTGTCGACAATAATGTCGGCCGTTCGGACCAGTCGGAAATACAGGGCTTTACCTTCCGGCTGGGTCAGGTCCAGCACCA
>JAAXHF010000261.1 GCA_012271025.1 Deltaproteobacteria bacterium
GTGCCGGGCGGCAACCTGGGCAATATCACGGCTATTGGCCGTGGATTTTTGCTCATGCGGGACCTTGGCATGATTGATCGGCTGCCGCGCCTGGTGTGCGCCCAGGCTACCCGGGCCAATCCGCTGTACCGGAGTTATGTCCGGGGCTTCGAGTCGTACCGGCCGGTGCGGGCCAAAAAAACCCTGGCGTCGGCCATTCAGATCGGCGATCCGGTCAGCGTGCACAAGGCGATCAAGACCCTCAAGGCGTTTGAGAGCAGTATTGTCGAGCAGGCGACTGAGGAAGAACTGGCCGACGCCGCCGCCCTGGCCGACCGAACCGGCCTGTTCAACTGCCCCCACACCGGGGTTGGACTGGCCGTCCTGCTCAAGCTGCTTGGGCGCGGCGTGATCACCGCCCGTGAGCGCGTGATTGTCATATCGACCGCCCACGGGCTCAAATTTACTGATTTCAAGCGGCGCTACCACGAGGGCAAGCTGCGGGGCGTGTCCTCTCGGTACGCCAACCGGCCGGTCGAACTGACGGCCGACTATGAACACGCCCGGGACGCGATTCTTCGTGCCCTGGAAAACGGGAGTCACTGATGCGCATCCGATCCCAGCCGGGATCGTTGACTGAGTGACGGGGTGAGCACCCCGGACTGAGGAAGCTGGTATGAAGTACGTCGTGCTGCAAGGTGATGGCATGGCCGATTGGCCAGTCCCCGAGTTGGGTCATAAAACCCCTCTTGAGTATGCCCACACCCCCAATATGGACCGGATTGCCGCTCGCGGCCGGCTGGGGCTGACCCACACGATTCCCGACGGCTATCCGCCCGGCAGCGATGTGGGCACGATGAGTCTGCTCGGTTTTGACCCGCGCGACTATCACACCGGCCGCTCACCGATTGAGGCGGCCAGCATGGGGGTCGAGTTGGGGCCGACCGATATTGCTTTTCGGTGCAATCTGGTCAGCTTTGCCACCCAGGCCGACGGTAGCGAGGTGATGCACGATTTTACGGCCGGTCATATTGCGAGTGAAGAGGCGGCCGAGCTGATCGGCGCACTGAACGCCGAACTTGGTGGGGCCGAGCTGCGCTTTTACCCCGGGGTGAGTTACCGGCATCTGCTGGTCTGGCACAACGGCATGGAAGCCATGACCACGACCCCGCCCCACGACATCACCGATAAGCCACTCGCCGGCCATTTCCCCCACGGTCAGGGCGCCGAGCGGCTGTGCGCTCTGATGGAGACCTCGCGCGAGCTGTTTGCCGAACATCCGGTCAACCTACGCCGGCGCGAGCAGGGCCAGACTCCGGCCTCCAGCATCTGGCTGTGGGGCCAGGGCCGACGGCCTGCGGTGCCCACCCTGCATGAACAGTTCGGCCTCTCCGGCGCGGTCATCTCGGCCGTTGATCTGGTCCGCGGTATCGGGGTGCTGGCCGGCCTGGAGGTGATTCTGGTACCCGGCGCGACCGGCTTCCTGGACACCAACTATCTGGGCAAGGCCGAGTATGGCCTGAAGGCGCTCAGGCACAAAGACTTTCTGTTTTTGCACGTCGAGGCCACTGACGAGGCCGGTCACATGGGCGCAGCCGACAAAAAGGTCCAGGCGCTCGAGGATTTTGACCGCAAGGTTGTCGGCACCATCCTGGCCGGGCTCGACCGCTTTGCCGAGTGGCGGCTGTTGCTGATGCCCGATCACGCCACCCCGGTCGCCATCAAGACCCACTCCGACGACCCGGTGCCGTTTGCCGTGGTGTCGTCGCACGAGTGGCAGAACGCCACCCCTCGGGACGTGACCTACAACGAGTCGAGCGCCAGGCAGACCGGACTCGTCGTGCCCCAGGCCTGGGATATCATGCCCCGCTTCATCCGTGGCCAGGCCATTGGCGTAGATGCCTGAGGTCGGAAGCGTATGGAACGCAACCTCGCGCTCGAAATGGTCCGGCTTACCGAAGCCGCAGCCCTGGCGTCGGCCCGACTGATGGGCCGGGGCGACGAAGTTGAGGCCGACTATGCTGCGGCCGAAGCCATGCACAGCCTGTTCTCGGTCATTGAGTGCGACGGCCAGATCGTCATCGGCGAGGGCGAGGAAGAGGCGATTCCCATGCTGTATGTTGGCGAGAAGCTGGGCAACGGCTCCGGGCCACCGATTGAGCTGGCGCTTGACGCCCTGGAGGGCGCGACCTCGTGTGCGACCGGTTCGTCGGACGCCATCTCGGTCATCGCAGCCGCCGAGCCGGGCGGCTTTCTGCGCTGTCCGCCCACCTGTCACATGGACAAGATTGCGGTCGGGCCGGAGGGCAGGGGCGAGATCGATCTGGACAAGCCGGTTGAAGAAAACCTGCTGGCGGTGGCCAAGGCCAAGAGGGTGCCGGTCTCCAACCTGACGGTGGTCGTGCTGGATCGCCCCCGCAACGAAGCCCTGATCGGCGAGCTGCGCCGGCTCGGCACCCGGGTCAAACTGATCAGCGACGGCGACCTGTCGGCCGCCCTGGCCACCACCCACGAGCCGGCCGGGGTCGATCTACTGATGGGCATCGGCGGGGCAGCCCAGGGCGTGTTGGCTGCGGCCGCGCTGCGCTGTATTGGCGGCGAAATCCAGGGGCGTTTTCGACCCCGCAATGAGGACGAGGCCAGGCAGCTGCACGATCTGGATATCCATGACTTTCGCAAGAAGTATGGCACCCAAGAGCTGGCCGGAGGGAATGTCATGTTTGCCGCCACCGGGGTGACGACCGGTGGCTATCTGACCGGGGTGCGCTTCTACAGCGGGGGGGCGATGACCAACTCGGTTGTGGTACGGTCTGAGACCCGGACCCTGCGGCTGCTGGAAACCTTTCACCATTTTGAGCAACACCCGGAGTATTGAGATGGCGTATGAGAATATTGTGTTTGAACAGGACGGCGCGGTCGGCGTCCTGACCGTCAACCGGCCCAAAAGCCTGAACGCGCTCAACCCGGCCACCGTGCGGGAAATTTCCGCCTGCCTCGAACAGGTGCGCCACGACGCCTCGATGCGCTGTCTGATTATCACCGGCGCGGGCGAGCGGGCGTTTGTGGCCGGGGCTGATATTTCGGCCATGGTCGAGATGTCGCCGCTCGAAGGCAAAGCCTTTGCGAGTAGCGGCCTGAATGTCGGCCGCACCCTGGAAGAACTGCCCATCCCGGTGATTGCCGCAGTCAACGGCTTTGCCCTGGGCGGCGGAACCGAGCTGGCCCTGGCGTGTGACCTGATTCTTGCCGCCGACACGGCAAAGTTCGGCCAGCCCGAGATCAACCTGGGAGTGATTCCGGGCTTTGGCGGTACCCAGCGCCTGGCCCGCCGGATCGGTCTGCCGCTGGCCCGCGAGCTGATCTACACCGGCGACATGATCGACGCCGAGACCGCGCTGCGCTACGGCATCGCCAACCGCGTCGTGCCCCTGGCCGAGTTGCTGACCGAGGCCAAAGCCCTGGCCCACAAGATTGCGACCAAGCCACCGATCGCCATCCGCCAGGCCAAGGCCGCGATCAATTCGGGGATTGACATGGACATCGCCAACGCCAGCCGGTTTGAGGCCGAGGCGTTTGCCATGACCTTTGCAACCGAGGACAAGCGGGAAGGCATGGCGGCTTTTCTGGAAAAGCGCGAGGCCAAGTTTACGGGCAAGTGAGTGCGTAGCCCGCCAGCGGAGCGTCGGGTGTGGAGGAATCCTCATGACGCGCCCATTCGTCCTGTTCGTTGTTGTTGTCGGCGTTTTGCTCTACTCCCCGTCCGCCTGGGGCGATGAGGGCTCAGCGCTTGCCCCTCTGCGAGACGATGATGTGATCATTGAGTTCAGAGCTTACAGAGGTGACTCTGGATGTGGGCCCTACGGGCACTGGGATACTCTGGTCAACGAGTGTTTTGTGTATGAGGAGTCCCTCATTCCTCGGTTGGAGTATTCCACCCAGGTGTCCCGTTATCTGCTGCGCCCGCCCGAGGGTGTGATTGTCCTGTACCTGGACGGCAGCCGGGAAGAAGCGGCCGTTTGTCCCCCCGAGTTCGACGAGGAGACGCGCGCGAATAACTAGCGGTTTTGCCGTGATCCGGAACATTACACGCGGATTCCCCACATGTGGAACCCACCCATCAACGGTATTCCGTTTGAGGAAGCGGAGGCGATTTATGAAGACCACCAGGACACCCTCATGGCCCTAGATGGGGTGACCAGTGTGGCTCTTCATCTCCATTATATCGTCGTCAATACTGACCGGCCCGAGTTAGTCCCAGAGGAAATCGACGGGATTCCCGTCAGAACCGCGCCGCCCATATTCGCGGAGCCTCTCTCTCACACGGCGACTTCCCGGCTGCGGCCATCCCCGTAGAAACCCATGCCGTTGGGCCACAGGGATCGGGCTGGTGACTGGTACGCGGCCAGTTGATCTCTGAGCCGGGCAGGTTAAGATAGCCGGGATCGGAAAGGCGTGTGTGCCGGCCGTGGTCCAGGCAGGTTCCAGACAGACCACGCCGACTTTCCGCTGTTAAGGAGGATCGATGAACAAACACGAATGGCTGACCCAGAAGTATCCCAGGCAGGGCGAGCGGCTGGAACGCTTTTCGACCATCTCCGATATGGAGGTCGCGCCGCTGTACACCCCCGAAGACAAGAACGGGACGGACTATGAGCAGGACATCGGCCTGCCGGGCGAATACCCGTATACCCGTGGCGTGTACCCGAATATGTACCGTGGCAAGTTCTGGACCATGCGCCAGTTTGCCGGTTTCGGGACGCCCGAGGATACCAACCGGCGCTTTCGGCTGCTGCTGTCGGAGGGCCAGAACGGCCTGTCCACCGCCTTTGATATGCCGGTCCTGATGGGCTACGACGCCGACAGTCCCCGCTCACTGGGCGAGGTCGGTCGCGAGGGCGTGTCGGTCTCGACCCTGAACGACATGGAACGCCTGTTCGACGGGATTCCGCTCGATAAGGTGACCACCTCGATGACGGTCAACTGTACGGCCAGCATCATCCTGGCCATGTATATTGCGGTGGCCGACAAGCAGGGCGTGCCGCGCGAGCAGCTGGGGGGGACGATCCAGAACGATATGCTCAAGGAGTATATCGCCCAGAAAGAGTGGATCTGCCCGCCTGAGCCGGCGGTGCGGATTGTGACCGATATGATCGAATTCTGTGCCAAACAGGTGCCGCGCTGGCACGCGGTGTCGATCTCCGGCTACCACATCCGTGAGGCCGGCTCGACGGCGGTCCAGGAACTGGCCTTTACCCTGGCCGACGGCATCGGCTATGTGCAGGCGGCCCTGGAGCGCGGCCTGGACGTTGACGAGTTTGCGCCCCGGCTGTCTTTCTTCTTTGACATCCACAATGACTTCTTTGAGGAAATTGCCAAGCTGCGGGCAGCCCGGCGCATGTGGGCCAAGATCATGAAGGAGCGCTTTGGCGCCAAGCAACCCAAATCGCTGTTGCTGCGCACCCACTGCCAGACGGCCGGGGTGAGTCTGACCGCCCAGCAGCCGATGAACAATGTCGTCCGGGTGGCCATCCAGGCTCTGGCCGGGGTGTTGGGCGGTACCCAGTCACTGCATACCAACTCGATGGACGAAACCCTGGCCCTGCCGACCGAGCAGGCGGTGATGGTCGCCCTGCGAACCCAGCAGATCATTGCCGAAGAGAGTGGGGTGACCAATACGATTGATCCCCTGGGCGGCAGCTGGGCGATTGAAGCCCTGACCGACCGTATCGAACACGACGCCTTCGCCTATATTGACCGGATTGACGAGCTGGGCGGGATCATCAACGCTATCAATACCGGCTATCCGCAGAAGGAGATCGCCGACTCGGCCTATCGCTACCAGCAGCAGCTCGACGCCGAGGAGAAGATCATCGTCGGCGTCAACAAATATCAGGTTCCGCCCGAAGAGCGCCCGCTGGAGCTTCTCAAGATCGAGCCCGAGGTGGAGCGCAGCCAGATTGAGCGGGTCAAAAAGATCAAGGCCGAACGCAACCAGACTGCGGTCAGCGAACATCTGGGTCGGGTGCATGCTGCGGCCCGCAACGGCGCCAATCTGATGCCGCCGCTGATCGAGGCGGTCAAAGCCTCGTGCACCCTGGGCGAAATCTCGGATGTCTACCGTGACGTGTTTGGGGTCTACCGGGACCCGGCCTGGTTGTAAGTCTGACAGGGCGGTTCATCAGCTCATCCTGATCCACAGGTCAGGATGACCTCTCTTGAATCGCTATGACGGAGGGTTTCTGTGTCCGACAAGAACGTGTTACGCATTCTGGTGGCCAAAGCCGGCCTGGACGGTCACGATAGAGGGGCCAAGATTATTGCCCGCGCCCTGCGCGACGCGGGTTTTGAGGTGATTTATACCGGCCTCCATCAGACGCCGGAGATGATCGCCGAGGCTGCCGTCCAGGAAGACGTGGACGCCATCGGGCTGAGCATTCTGTCCGGGGCGCACATGACGCTCTTTCCGGCCATCATGAAAGAACTCGATGAGCGCGGGGCTGAGGATATCGCGGTCTTTGGCGGCGGGATCGTACCCGACGACGATATCCCCCAGCTCAAACAGGCCGGGGTCAAAGAGATCTTTACGCCCGGGGCGAGCACCCAGACCATTGTCGACTGGATTCACGATCACGTGGAACCGCGGGCCGGGGTGGTCTGAGGCGTGCCCTACGATGTCGCGATTGTCGGGACCGGGCCGGCCGGGACGGCCACGGCCCTGTCTCTGCTGAAGGCCGAGCCGCAGCTGCGGGGCAATATCCTGCTGCTCGACAAGGCGCGCCACCCCCGCGACAAGATCTGCGCCGGCGGGCTTATTCCCCATACCCTCGACTGTCTCGATGAGCTGGATGTTCCGCTCAGTATTCCCCATGTGACGGTTGACCGGGCGTTTGTCCGGGTGCCGCCTGAGCGGCAGGTGGTGTGCGAGGATGGCGGCCTGTGTTCAATCATCCGGCGCAGCGAATTTGACTTTTTGCTGCTCCGCGCCGCCCAGGAGCGGGGAGCCGAGGTCCGCCAGGCCGAGAAGCTGATTGATGTGGTGCGCGAGGCGGACGGCGTCCGCCTTGTCACCGATAAGCAGACCTATCGGACCCGGATTCTTGTCGGGGCGGACGGTTCGGGCAGTCGGGTGCGCCGGCGGCTCGTCGGCGCACCGCCCCTGCCGCTCGGCAGGGCGGTGATGTGTGACGTGCCGGTGGCCGATACCAGTTGGGACGGGTTTGGCCGGCAGCGCTACGATTTCAACTTTCTGTCCGTTCCCCACGGCTTGCAGGGCTATCTGTGGGCTTTTCCGTGTCTCATCGCTGGGGTGCCGCACGTGAATATCGGCATCTATGGGCTGGGTCGGACCCGGCTGACCAACGCCGAGCTGCGCGGCCTGCTCGCCGCTGAGCTTGCCGCGCTGACCGGCCGGACCGACCAGACGAGATCGTCGCCCGGCTCGTGCCGGACGGCGTATCGTATGCGGGCCTTTCCTATCTGTGGCTATCATCCGCGCCGCGCCCTGGCCGCTCGACGGGTGGTGCTGGTCGGTGACGCGGCCGGCGCCGAGCCGCTGATGGGCGAGGGCATCTCTTTTGCGTTCGAATACGGCAAGTTTGCAGCCCAGGAAATTGTGTCTGCGCTACGCGGCCGGGATGTCGATTTCAGCGACTATACCGAGCGCTTTGCCCGCTCCGCAGCCGGCAAAAAGCTCTACCGCCTGGCGCTGACGACCCGGCTGTTCTACGGCTCGGCGTGGCGCGTGTGGTTCGGTCTGGCCGCCCGCAGCCGGCGTCTTCAGTCGGTCGGACTCAAGTGGTACAACGGGGTCGAGGGCTGGCATCAGCGCAGCGGCTGGGAGGCTGTCCGGGCGGTCTTGGGCGCGTCTTCGGCTCCGCCCTTAAGCCAGCCTTGAGAGGCGAGACGGGCAACGATGACCACCCCACCAAGCAGAGATCGTTGCCCGTCTGAGTGGATTGTGTTGAGGAGGGAGACGACCGATGGCTGAGCAAAGAAAAAGGGCGACCCGCAAGACTCCCGCCCGCCGAAAAAAAGCCGCGCCGCGCCGAAAAAAGCGCCGCGGCCTGGTCTCCAAATTTCTGCTCATCATCGGCTGTGTGGTCGTGCTCGGTTTTCTCGGTCTGGTGATGTTTCTCGACAAAGAAGCGCGTCGGATGGGAATTTTTCAGCCCCGGGTGAGCCAAGCTCCGCCCAGCCGAGAGGCCGCCCCAGCCTCGCTTGAGGAAGACTATACGCCGGAGGAGAAGCAACAGTTGGAGGCTATTTTGGAGTCTCAAGGCCGCTAGGCCGATGGGGTCGGTATGGACTGTGTTGATGAACTCCAGCGTCCGCTCTCCCTGCCCGCCTGTCCGCAGCGGATTGTGTCGCTGGTGCCGAGCATCACCGAGACCCTGTTCGCCCTTGGCGCGGGAGCGGCCGTTGTTGGGGTGACCCGATTCTGTACCCATCCGCCCGAACAGGTGGCCGGTCTGACCAAGGTCGGCGGCACCAAGGACCCGGACCTCGAAGCTATTCTCCGTCTGCGGCCCGATGTGGTCATCCTGAACGAAGAGGAAAACCGGCGCGAAGATTTCGTCTGGTTGGAGGAGCACGGCCTGTGCGTGTACGTGACCG
The DNA here is from genome assembly GCA_012271025.1 of Deltaproteobacteria bacterium. The sequence goes on from JAAXHF010000261.1 coordinate 8,593, forward strand.
CCCCGCGCACGGTCAGGGATGGGATCGAGATGATCGAACGCCTGGGCCGGCTGACCGGCCGTTCGGAAGACGGCCGGGCGCTGGCCCGCGCCCTGCGCCAGCAGGCCGACCAACTGGCCGGCGACCTCGAGCGTCAGCCCCGCGTCCGCGTCTTCTGCCCGATCTGGCACAAGCCCTGGATGTCGTTCAGCGCCCAGACCTATAGCGATGATATGCTGTGGACGTGCGGCGGGGAGAATATCTTCCGCACCAGGGCCGAGCGCTATTGCACCGTCGGCCTGGACGAGGTGGCGGCGGCCGACCCGCAGGTCGTGGTGCTGCCGAGCGAGCCGTATCCGTTTGCCGCCAAACACCTGGTCCACCTGAAACCGCTGGCTCACACCGTCGCCGGCAAAATGGGCCATCTGTACTGTGTCGATGGCATGGCGCTGTGCTGGTACGGACCACGGATTGCGGACGGCCTGGCGCAGCTCAGCCGCCTGTTCGGGTATGTTCGACACACGCTGGACGACTAGCCCGCTTCGGCAGGGGCAGATGGTGAGGCTGCGATGAGTCAACGCGCGCACGATCCCGGCAGTCGGACAGGTGCCTTGGGGAGTCACTATGGCCAGCCCTGAAGACGCGCTCCGCAAGGTCCCGCCCCAGAATGTAGACGCCGAGGAGTCCGTCCTGGGCGGTATCCTGCTCGATGGCAACGCCCTCGACCGGGTGGTCGAGGTCATGGGGGTCGATGACTTCTACCGTGAGGCGCACCGCAAAATCTTTCGCGCCATGCTGAGCCTGAGCGAGAAGCGCGAACCGATTGATCTGATCACGCTGACGGACAGTCTGCGCGGGCGTAGCGAGCTGCAGGATATCGGCGGTGCGACCTATCTGGCCGAGTTGGTAGACCGCGTGCCGAGCGCCGCCAATATCGCCAACTATGCCCGTATCGTGCGTGAAAAGGCGGTCATGCGCAGTCTGATCAGCGTCTCCAACGAAATCTCCGAGCGCTGCTACGGCGGCGGCCAGGACGATATTGAAGCCTTTCTCGACGAGGCTGAACGCCTCATTTTTGACGTGTCCGAACAGCGCGTTCGCCCGGCCTTTTACAAGGTCGGCGATATGATTATGGACACGGTCAAAACCGTCGAACAGCTGTACGAACGCAAAGAGTTGGTGACCGGCGTGCCGACCGGCTTCCTCGACCTCGACCGCATCACCGCCGGCTTACAGCCGGCCGATCTGGTCATTGTGGCGGCCAGGCCCAGCATGGGCAAGACCGCTCTGGTGCTGAACATCGCCCAGCATGTCGCCCTTCAGCACGAGATGGGGGTTGGCATCTATTCGCTCGAAATGTCCCGAGAACAGCTCGTCTTGCGCATGCTGTGCTCTGAGGCGCGGGTGGATAACAGCAAGGTTCGCACCGGCTATTTGGGCGAGCGTGACTTTCCACGCCTGGCCATGGCCGCCGGCCGTCTGGCCGAAGCGCCGATCTTTATTGACGATACGCCGGCCCAGAATGTGTTGGAGATGCGGGCCAAGTCGCGCCGGCTCAAACGCGAGGCCGATATTGGACTGATTATTGTCGATTACCTCCAGCTCATGCGGGGCCTGGCCGTCCAGGAAAATCGAACCCAGGAACTCTCGGAGATCTCGCGCAGTCTCAAGGCATTGGCCAAGGAGCTGAACGTCCCGATTCTCGCCCTCTCCCAGCTCAACCGCCAGGTCGAGCAGCGGGCCGACAAACGGCCGGTCATGTCGGATATTCGTGAGAGCGGCAGCATTGAGCAGGATGCGGACGTGATCATGTTCATCTACCGGGATGAGATGTACCGGCCGGACTCGCCCGACGAGGGAACGGCCGAGGTGATCATCAGCAAACAGCGCAACGGTCCGACCGGTACGGTGCGCCTGGCCTTCCGCCGGGAGTACACCCGGTTTGATAATCTGGTCGAGGACGTTGAGGATATCGGGGAGGGCGCAGAACAGGAGTGAGGGCCGCTGAAGGTTCTGAGTCCAGAGAGACCCGCCCAGAGTCCGTTGATAGCTCAGCTGGGCTCTGCTACCACGGGGCCGAAGTGTCCGGGATGATACGGCTGCTGGGACTTGATGTCTAAGGAGCATGCATGGCTTCGATAGCGTTTGACACCCATGCTTTCGTCAAGGAGTTGACCCAGGCCGGGATGCCGGAAGAACAGGCAGAAGTCCTGGCCCGGTCGCAGGCGACATTGATTGACGAGAAGTTGACGACCAAGCGGGACCTGAAAGAGTTGGAGACCCACTTGACCCGCGATCTGAAAGAGCTGGAAGCCCGCCTGACCCATGATCTGAAAGAATTGGAGACGCGGATGACGCTGCGCCTCGGCTCGATGCTGGTCGTAACGGTTGGGGTGGTCGCGGCGCTGGTGAAACTGTTGTGAAGGCGTGCGGCCTGCCGTTGCCTGAGGTTCAGGGACTCCTGACCGAAGACAGCTGCTGCAAGGTCTGGCGGACTTTCACCTCGACCTGTTGACTCAGGACAATGTCGCTGATCATCGCCACGGCATTGGCGCCGGCAGCCAGGGCGGCCGGTGCGCGCTCGCTACTGATGCCGCCAATGGCGACAATCGGCAGGCTGGTCTGGTTCCGAATCCCGCCCAGCTGATCGAGCCCTCGGGCGGTATAGCCGGTCGTCTTGGTCTGGGTGCCGAACAGAGGTCCAAAGCCGATATAATCCGCGCCCTCGCGCTCGGCCGCCACAGCCTGGGCCGGGTCATGGGTGGAAACCCCGATAATCTTGTCCGGTCCCAACACCCGGCGCGCCGCAGCGTAGGGCAGGTCGTCCTGGCCGATATGCAGCCCGTCGGCGTCAATAGCGCGGGCAATGTCGGCCCGGTCGTTGATGATCAGCAGACAGCCGTGTTGCCGGCAGATGGTCCGCAGCTGGCGGGCGATGTGCAGAAAGTCGCCGGCCGACCGCTCCTTGAAACGCAGCTGGATCAGCCGCGCTCCACCGGCACACATCTGGCGGGCCAGTTCAGGCCACGACAGCTCGGCTCGGCCCAGCGTATCGGCAATGGCGTACAGCGGACTTGGAAAAGAGAAGGCAGGCATTTATTTTCGTTCGATCTTCAGGCTGGTCATTTTTTTGCGCAGCGTGTTGCGATTGATGCCGAGCAGCTCGGCCGCCTTGAGCTGATTGCCAGAGGTATACTCCAGGGTCAGCTCAATCAAGGGTTTTTCGACCTGGGCCAGAATCCGCTCGTATAAATCACCGCTGTCGAGCGAGGCGTGATGCTGGAAAGAGGCGTTCAGCTTGCGCCGGACCAGTTCTTCGAGCGACAGGTCGGAAAAATTGTCCGGCAGGCTGGACGAGGCGACCGGCAGTGACAGGTCGGCCTGGGTCAGGAGCCGCCCGGGGGCCAGGACGGCGGCACGCAGCAGGGTGTTTTCCAGCTCACGGACGTTACCCGGCCACGAGTGGTGGACCAGCGTAGCCTCGGCCTCGGGCGTCACGCCGCTGATCTGGGTCTCCATCTCGCGGTTGATCTTGTCCAGAAAATAGGCGGTCAGGACCGGAATATCCTCCCGTCGCTGCCGCAGGGCGGGCAGGGTGATGGGCACGACCTGGAGGCGGAAAAAGAGGTCTTCCCGAAAGCGCTGTTCCTTGACCGCCAGGCTCAGGTCCTGGTTGGTGGCGGCAATGATGCGGGTGTTGACGCGAACCACGTCCCGGCCGCCGACCCGGGTGATTTCCCGTTCTTGCAGGACCCGCAGCAGTTTGGCCTGCAGGGCCAGCGGCATGTCGACCACTTCGTCCAGAAACAGGGTACCCTCGCTGGCCTGTTCAAATTTGCCGATCCGCCGCTCGACCGCGCCGGTGAACGCCCCGCGCTCATGGCCAAAGAATTCGCTTTCCAGCAGGTCGAGCGGTATGGCCGAACAGTTGATGCCGATAAACGGGGCTCGCCAGCGGGGTGAGTGGTGGTGAATGACCCGCGCGACGAGTTCTTTCCCCGTCCCGCTCTCCCCCTGCAGCAGCACGGTCGCATCGCTCTTCACAATGCGGCCGATGGTCTTGTACACCTGCTGCATGGCCGGGCTCTGGCCGATGATATGCTCGCCACGCCCCTCGACCGCAGCAACCGGCGCCGCCGGCTGGCTCTCGGTCAGGCGACCGACTTCCAGGGCGCGCAGAACCAGGGCTTTGACTTCTTCGAGGTCAAAGGGTTTGGTCAGGTAGTCAAACGCCCCGCGCTTCATGGCCTCGATGGCGTTATCGAGGGTGGTCTGGCCGGTCATGATGATGATCGGCGTGTGCGGCCGGCGGTCTGGCCGGGGTTCTTGCTGGGCCTGGAGGAGAATATCGAGACCGGTGCGCTCCGGCATGCGGATGTCGAGCAGTGCCAAGTCAAACGCCCTGGTGGTCAGCGCTTCCCAGGCCAGGGCGCCATTGTCCACCGTCTGGACCGTATGACCCTGATCGCGCAGGGTGTCGGCCAGAACACGTCGGATGAGTTCTTCGTCGTCGGCAATTAGAATCGTGCCCGGAGGAGTGCCAAAAGGCGTACTGTGTTGCATGGCTGGTCACGGCTGCGAGAGAGGGGGACGAGAGTATTGTCTTATCCAGGTGGTCATTATCGTTCGCCTGTGTGGGGACTGATGGGGAGATAGACCTGGAAGTGCGCGCCTTGGCCGAACTCGCTCTCGACCCGGATGATGCCGCCGTGCTGGGCGATGATCCGTTGGCTGACGGGCAGTCCCAGGCCCGTCCCCTGGCTTTTGGTGGTGAAGAAGGGGGTAAAGAGTTGGGACAGATGCTCGGCGGCAATCCCCGGCCCGTTATCGGCGAAGTCAATAGACAGGAAGCGCCCCCGCTGCTCGGGCTCGCCGCGCACCAGATGGAAGTCGGTCGCCATCCGGGTTGACAGGCTCAGGCTGCCATGGGAGCAGCCGTTCAGGGCCTGGAGGCTGTTCTTTATGAGATTGCGAAACACCTGGGCCAGAGACGCTTCATCCCCCAACACATCCGGTAAACTGGGGTCAAAGTGCGTGCAGACCTCGACCCCGGGCGAAACGGTTTCCCGTTCGAGTAGCAGCACGTCGCTCAGGACCTTATGGACATTGATCGGTTGCAGATCGAGGCGCAGCGGGGCGGTCAGTTGCGTCAGCTGTTCCAACAGCGCGCCCAAGCGGTCGATTTCTCGAATCATGACCGTGGTATACTCATCCGCCGTCTGGTTCGCCGGCGCGCTGCTGAGCCGACCGTGCAGCAGCTGAGCCGCCCCCCGGATGCCGGCCAGCGGGTTTTTGATTTCGTGCGCCAGCCCGGCGACAACCACCCCCAGCTGGGCCAGATGATCGGTGCGCTGCGCGTCTTCGGCCAACTCTTTCTGGTAGCTCAAATCGTGCAGGACGAGACTCAACCCCAGAAACCGGACCTCATCGTTGAAGATCGGCGAACAGATCGCCCGGACCGGTTTCAGCCGTTGCAGGCGACCGGTGATCATCCCTTCGCCGGCGGTTGAGCTGTAGCTTGAGTTCCGCGTCCGCTCAATGATATCGACGATCCAGGCGTTGGCGGCAAAGACCTGGCTGTACGGCTGTTGGCCGATCTGGGCCAGCGACTGGCCGATGAGCGTTGCTGCGACAGGGTTGAGAAAGGCGATCCGCTGATCCCGATCAATGACGACAATGCCTTCCTCAAGGCTGGCCAGGACGTGCTCCCAGGCGTTGGCCGGAAAAGGCGGCTGAGACGGGTGGGGGTGTTGCGGCCGGGATGCCATCGCCCATCCCATCGCAAACTGCAGTTTTATTGTCAAGGCGGGCTTGCCAAAGCGTCGGCTTGCCGGATATGGAATAGACTATGCGGTATTCCGAAGCCGAGTGCCGGGCGGCGGCCGAAGCCCTGGTCCGCAGCCTGAGTGAGAAAGGCTTGCTCCAGCTCCAGACCGAGCAGCGCCGTAGCGCGGAGCAGCTCGCCCAGGCCCTGCTGGAGAATTTCCGCCAGGAAGAGGAATTGCGGCGCGAAGCCGAACGGCTGGCCGAGGCGCATATGCCGACCGGTCAGGCGGTGGACCGCCATAAAGTTGTCCAGATGATCGTCCAGCGTCTGGCCGAAGAGCGCAGTTTCGTCCTATGAGCCGCTTATCCGACGCACGCATCACGGCCCTGGCCCGGCTGACGCTCCGGGTCTTGGCCAGCCAGGGCAGGCTGACGAGCGAGCGGGCCGCCCTGGCCGAGAGCAAGCGTGTGCTGGCCGACCATTTTCAGCTGGATGATAAAATCGACGCGCTGGTGCGGCGCAAGATCGCCTCGCTGTCGCGGCGGGTTGTCCCGGACAGTGCCGAGTGGAGCGTGTTGTACCGACGCTACTTTGAGGAAGAACGCCGCAAGCGGAAATTCTGAAGTTTTTTGCTTGACAAGCGGAGCAGAGTGATTAAGTTGCCGGAGATTCTACTCCGGGGCTCGGGCTCCGTGCAAATACGACACACATTATCCTCAGACAAGAAAGGAGAGGAGGCATGAAAATTCGACCCTTACAGGATCGGATCATCGTAAAACGGATGGAAGAAGAAGAGAAGACGGCGGGTGGTATCATCATTCCCGACACGGCCAAAGAGAAACCCCAGGAGGGCAAGGTCGTTGCCGTGGGCAAAGGCAAGGTCGGGGAAGATGGCAAGGTGCAACCCCTGGACGTGAAACCTGGAGACAAGGTCCTCTTCGGTAAATATGCGGGAACCGAAATCAAACTCGAAGGTGAAGAACACCTGATCATGCGGGAAGACGATCTTCTCGGCGTGGTCGAATAGGGATGTAAGGAGGATCAAGAATGGCAGCGAAGCTTGTCAAATTCAGTCAGGATGCCAGAGATCGCACACTCCGAGGCGTTAATCTCCTGGCCGACGCCGTGACAGTGACCCTGGGACCCAAGGGCCGCAATGTGGTCATTGAGAAATCGTTTGGCGCACCTGTAGTGACAAAAGACGGGGTGACCGTGGCCAAGGAGATCGAGCTTGAGGACAAGTTCGAGAACATGGGCGCCCAGATGGTCAAGGAAGTCGCCAGCAAGACGTCTGACGTGGCTGGGGACGGGACCACGACCGCAACCGTGCTGGCCCGAGCCGTGTACTCCGAGGGCGTCAAGATGGTCGCCGCCGGCCACGATCCGATGAGTATCAAACGCGGCATTGACAAGGCCGTGGGCGCGGTGGTCGGTGATCTGAGAAACATGTCCAAGTCCACCCGCGACCAGAAAGAGATCGCCCAGGTCGGCACGATTTCGGCCAATAACGATGCGACCATCGGCGAGATCATCGCCGAGGCCATGAACAAGGTCGGCCGCGAGGGCGTGATCACCGTCGAAGAGGCCAAAGGGCTGGAGACGACCCTGGACGTGGTCGAGGGCATGCAGTT
>JAAXHF010000694.1 GCA_012271025.1 Deltaproteobacteria bacterium
TCACCCTGGTCGCCATTCCGCTCTCCCTGCTCGTCGCCGTCCTGGCGCTGCACCTCTTCGGCGGCACGCTGAACACCATGACCCTGGGCGGCATGGCCATTGCCATCGGGGCGCTGGTCGATGACGCCATTATTGATGTCGAGAACGTCTTTCGCCGGCTCCGAGAGAACGCGGCACTGCCGCAGCCGGCCCGTGACAACCCGCTCAGCGTCACGCTCAAGGCGTCCCTGGAGATTCGTCCGTCCATCACTTTTGCCACCGCCATCATTGCCCTGGTCTTTGTCCCGCTCTTCTTCCTCAGCGGCGTTGAAGGACGCCTGCTCGTCCCGCTGGGGGTGGCCTACCTGGTCGCCCTGTTTGCCTCGCTCCTGGTTGCCATGACCCTGACGCCCGTGCTCTGCTCGCTGCTGCTGCCCAAGGCAAAGGCCGTCACCACGCGCAGAGAGAATCCCCTGGTGGGCCGCCTCCAGCACGGCTACCAAAAACTGCTCGGCCACGTGTTGCCGCGTCCCGGTCTGATCATCCTCGCGTCCGCCGTGCTGTTTGCCGGAACGCTGGCCCTCGCCCCGCTCCTGGGTCGGTCGTTTCTGCCGGAGTTCAACGAGGGCACGCTCACGATCAACACGGTCACCCTGCCCGGCACGTCCCTGGCCGAGTCTGACCGACTCGGCCAGCTGGTCGAGGACATGCTCCTGTCGTTTCCGGAGGTCAAAACCACTGCTCGGCGGACCGGACGGGCCGAGCTGGACGAGCATGCCCAAGGGGTCGAAGCCTCCGAAATCGATGTGGGACTCCAGATGCAGGCACGCTCGAAAGCGGAGTTCCTCGACGCGCTGCGCCGCGATCTCACGCTCGTGCCGGGTATGAGCATCACCATCGGCCAGCCGATTTCTCACCGGATCGACCACATGCTGTCCGGCACGCGGGCCAATATCGCGGTGAAAGTCTTTGGCGACGATCTACACCGCCTGCGCCGCCTGGCCCAGGCGGTCCGGGATAGCATGGCCCAGGTGCGTGGTGTGGTGGACTTGACGATTGAGCAACAAACCGACCTGCCGATTCTTCATGTGCAACTCAAGCGGGAGCAGATTGCCCGAGTCGGGCTCACCGTTGGCGACGTGGCCGAGGCCCTGGAAACGGCCTTCTCAGGCAAGACCGTCTCCCGTATCCTGGAAGGCCGGCGGAGCTTTGACCTGGTCGTGCGCTACGAGGATACGGCCCGAAAAGACCTCGACACGATTCGCTCCACGCTGATCGATACGCCAGCCGGGGGAAAAGTCCCGCTTCGGCTGCTGGCCGATGTCAGCCGGGCGCTCGGGCCAAACACGATTGGGCGCGAGAATGTGCGGCGCCGCATCGTGGTGAGCTGCAACGTGGCGGGCCGGGCACTCCAGGATGTCGTGCAGGAGATGCAGCGTCGGGTCGAAGCCGATGTGGCGCTGCCCCAGGGCTATGAGCTTGTGTATGGTGGCCAGTTTGAAAGTGCCCAGGCCGCAGCGCGTACGATCAGCCTGCTGAGCCTGCTCGTGTTGGGTGGCATTCTGCTCTTGCTCACCACGGCGCTGCGGTCTGTCCGCGACGCCCTCATTATCCTGGTCAATCTGCCCCTGGCGTTCATTGGCGGCGTCATGGGGGTGTTTGCGTCTGGCGGGATACTGAGCGTGGCCTCGCTGGTGGGACTGATTACGCTCTTTGGCATCGCCACCCGAAACGGCATCATGCTGGTCACCCATATTCGTCATCTGATGGAAGAGGAAGGCGAGCCGTTCCGGGCGGCGGTGGAGCGCGGCGCGCTGGAAAGACTCTCGCCCATTCTGATGACCGCCCTCTCCTCCGGGCTGGCTCTCCTGCCGCTGGTCGTGCGGGCCGG
>JAAXHF010000538.1 GCA_012271025.1 Deltaproteobacteria bacterium
CTTTATGAGTCCGGACCCTAGGGCGAAGATATTACGGAATAAAAATCCGTCCAGTGCCCAGGTAATTATCAAGCTCCAGAACAATGTCGAGCACGCGCATTACACATCGCTCCCGATATGCCTGTTCAACCACACGGTCGGCACGACTCAGAGTAATGACGGGAAGTGAGTCCGCCCGGTTCTCGTCACGGATGGTCCGCTCTAAAGAGTCCGGTCCGATCATGTTGCGGTTATCCGTCAGCAAAAGCATCCGGTTTTCTTGGGCGAATCGCCAGACGGTACGGTCGCTACTGTCATAGGACAATCCTACCTCGGCAAAACGCGCTAATTGCAACGACACTAACTCCAGCCAGCCGGCCGCTCCCAGAGTTCCCCACAGCAGGAGTGCTTGGCCTTCGATGTTGTGATCAGCGAGCAGCGTGATTACGCTCGCTCGACTTTGTCTTTCCACGCTTGCAACTTCGCCCGGAGAGCCGCTTGCTCTGGCGCTAGCGGTGTTGAAGGACGCCGGGCAAGGCGATCCCGGTTCCGCTCGTCCCAATAACGTCGGGTTTCCTCAGCCTGCCGCACAACCTGCCGATATTCTCGTTCGACCTCATCGTGGTGGGCCGCAATATAGGCGAGAACCTCTTCCATTTGGATATCGGTCAAGCTGAACCAAGCCTGTATCAATTTCGGCGGCCACTCGGCGTGCAGGTAATCCAGGAGAGCGTAGAGCGTAATCCGTGTGCCCGCGATGGATAAGCCCCGACTCGTGCGGACCACGGTCGGGCGTGTTTGTGGCGTGTCAGTCATCTGGGCCTCAGCATACCAGGAGGTAGCCGTTTCTTATACCCTTTCCGCATAGTTATGTTCCTGAGGAGGCCGCGATGAACTGCATCCATTGTCATGGACAGATGAAACGCTCACACGCCCCATTCCATGTTGGAGGGATCGCCGACCTGGGCGGACACGCCGTTGAGAGTGCCGTCTATTCCCTCACCCTTTGGGAAAGAGCCAGGGAGAGGGGGCAGCGCCATCAAGTTTGGTGCTCTGTCATCGAAAGAGAGAATGCCGAAGGTGAGTAGTACGCGATGATGAAGAAATGGGCTCTCCTGCTGTGGAAGGAAATCAAGAATCTCTGGGAGAAATTCACCAGTGAGTCTTTCCTACAGGGCCTTCTTATCTTCCTGCTTGTTGTGTTGGCTGCCCTTTTCCTGGAGGCGCTGGAGCCGCACATTGATCAGCCAGTAAGCCACGAATTGCCAGAGGACAGCGGCGCAATTACTGGAGCCTACACTGAAGAAGAAGCCGAAAAGTGGATTGCCGAATACGAAGCAGCCATGTCGGAGATTCCGACGGGGAGCGATGACTGCCGCCGATACCTCGCTCAGCCTCGTGGAGAAAAGCGTCAGCAGAAAGGACGCGCGTCAGTAGTTGATGGAGCGCATCGGAGCCGCTTGAGGCTCTATTCCCCGGCCTGAAGCACCGCCGCCAGCCGTTTGCGTGAGACCGTTTTCTCAAAACGTCGCCACACCTTGCCGAACCGCTGGTGCTCGGCTGCGGCGTGTTGATCCTGACTGGAGATCAGCTGCCCGAGGGCCAGCAATAAGCGTCGGTCGGTCTTGCGTAGCGGCACGGCCTGGGCATAGTCGCGCAGGCGCTCAGAGGCGACACACGCGTCCTGGTGATTGCCCAGCACGTCTTGGAGCTGCTTGATCGCGTCGATGGGTTTCTTCAGCGGGTCCCCGAAGGCTTTGTACACCTCGCGCAGAAACTCCAGCAGATAGCGCAGACGCTTGCCCCGGATGCGTAAGGCGTGCAGCAGCTCGGCCGGAGAGTGGGGCTCGATAGCCCGGCCGCGTTTGAGCAGCTGCCTGAGGTTGCGGTCCACGGCCGGGGCGGCCGCGTCGCAGATACGTATCGCGCCAAATTGACGCAGGGCCACAGCCGAGGGACCGCGCTGCACAAAGCGCTCGAAGCGTTCCATCAGCCGGATATAGCGCCGACTGCTGAAAGTCTTGATCAGCCGCCGCCGGCTGTGCTGCCACTCCTCGGCCAGGTGGCGTTCGTACAAGGCCAGGTGGGTGGCATCGTCGGCCGGAATGGCCTCCATGTAGTGCTTGAGATTTTCGCGGTACACATCGAGGTCACGGACCTCGCCCAAGACCCGCGCAGCCCAGCGAAACTCGGCATTCAGACCGGTGACCGCGCGTGCCGGCAACACCGTTCGAAAGACGCGCAGGGCAGCCCGGATATGCCGCATGGCCACCCGCATCTGGTGGACGCCCTCGGGTTCCAGACCCTCCCAGGCGCGGGGTTGCTGGAGTCTCAATATCCGGGCCTGCTGAGCCAGATGATAATACGCCAGCTGAATCAAGGGGTCTGTCGGGCTCAAGGGATGTTGCGGCGTGGTCGTTTCGGTCGGGACGGACAGCCCGGTGGTTTGCAGGCCGCGCTGAAACTTGTTCAGCCGGGCAGGTAGAATATCGACCTTTTTGGGCAGCAGGCCGGCCAACTGTACCAGCGGTTCCTGGGAGCCGCGCTTGAGTTCGAGTTCGATCTCGCCGAAGTGCAGCACGCCCGGCGCCAGCTTGGCGTGTGTATCGCCGCTGATCTGAACCTGGTCGATGGCGAGTTCTATCACCGTCGACGGTGGATCGTCCGGGCTGGACAGCATATACACGCTGCGCTGGTTGCGGACCACAAACAGCTCGCGGACTTTCCTGGTGCCGAGCAGGCCGGCCAGGCGGTTCTGGACCGGCCCCGAAGGCAGAGCCGACAGCCGTTTGTGGGAGACGAGCAGCCGTTGTTCGATCTCTTCGCGAACCTGAATGGCGCTGTCGCGCAAACCCAGCCCCTTGAGGGCCAGGGTCTGCTTGCCGTTGCTGTCGCGCAGGCGATAGCCCCAGCCGGCCCGAAAAATCGTCCAATCCGAGGTATCGAAATAGCGGTCAACGATGGTCTGGTTGGCGTGCGGTTCAACCCCGTAGCCCAGCTCCCGCAGCACGGCCAGCAGCTGACCGATGTGCTGTGAGTCCTGAACGAGGAATTTGGCTTCGATTTCCGGCACCAGAGTTCTCTTCCGCCTAGAACGTTACAGAAATCACGACCGCGTGTCGAGAATATCGGGTGTCCTTCGACTTCAGGCGCAACGCGCCTGACGCTCAGGACGAACGGAGAGGAGGCCGTTAGTCCTGAGCGTAGCGTCAGCGAAGTCGAAGGACCGCCCACCCGTCATGCCGCACCTGTTCCCGGAAGGGCATCGTGATGTCCTTATGGAGAGCTTGTGTTATGACGATTCCCTTCCTGGGCGTAGCGCACCAGCGCCGCGTAGCGATACACGGCGTGGACGAACTTGCCGTACGGAAAGGTAACGAACAGTCCGGCCACGAAGCCCAGGTGAATGACCAGCAGGCTGCCCATGGCTGCGGTCTCCCGCGCGGCCAGCAGGACCAGACCGCTCAGACTGGTCAGAAACAGCAGGACCAGAAAGCCGACATCCATGCCCCAGACGCTCTCTGCGGCCGGTCGCGGGTCGCTGCGCCACTTGAGCCACAGCAAGCCGGCGGGGCCGACCAAAAGCCCCAGCCCGCCGACCGTGCCCAGCACGACCGGCAGGCTGGTGTACGGGTAGGGCGCCTGCCAGGCAAAAACGTGGTGGTAGACGGCGGCCGTGCTGGTCGCCAGAAGATCGAGCCCAAACCCGTAAAAGGTGAGGTGATGCAACCATCTTCTGCGCTGCGAGAAACCCGCGTCAGGGTAGTTGCAGCCGTGACCGCCACCGCCCAGATAGGTCAGCCGCAGGGCGTCCCAGCCGCCCCGGGCCAGGGCCGGGAGGTCGGCCAAGTCGCGCCATCGGCCGCCGATGGCGCGCCAGAACCGTGCCAGGCCGATGCCCAGGGCCAGCACAATCAGGCCGCTCAGGACCAGGGCCGGCACCACCATCAGCCGGTAGGGAATCACCTCGTAAAAAGCGCCCGGGCCGGTGTGCGACGAGAAGACGACCGAGGCGTCCTGCCAGCCCAGCACCAGCGCCACGATGAGACCGAGGCTGGCCAGGCTGATCAGGCCGAGCGCCAGGCCGTTGCGTCGAAACAGCCCGGCCAGGACGCGCGGCCAGGCAAAGTCCCGGTAGCTGTCCAGCCGCAGAGCCGACAGGGTCTGGGGGACGTTGACCCCGAACTCGTGCGGCGGCGCGTACTGGCAGGCGTAGTAGCAGCCCCGACAGTTGTGGCACAGATTGGCCAGATAGACCGTATCCTCGGCGTCAAACTTGGTGCGCAGCTCCATGGCCGGAAACACGGCGCAAAACCCCTCGCAATAGCGGCACGCATTGCAGATCGTCATCAGCCGCTGGGCTTCGCTCAGGAGTTCAGCTGAGGGCATGGCGGGCCGCCTCCCGTCCGGCAATTCGACCAAAAACCGTCCCGATGGTCATGCCAAAGCCGGCCATATAGCCCTGGCCGAGAATATTGCCGGCCATGATCTCGCCGGCCGCATACATATTGGGGGCGGGTTTCCCGCCGTGCATGACGATCTGGGCGCGTTCGTTCACGCCGACGCCCAGATAGGTAAAGGTAATGCCCGGCCGGAGCGGATAGGCCAGGAAGGGCGGCGTGTCGAGCGGCACGGCCCAGTGGCTCTTGGGAGGGTCGAGGCCGTGGGTGGCGCAGCCGTCCAACTCTGCGGGGTCAAACCGACCGGGCCGGATGGCGGCGTTGAACGCGGCCAGGGTGTGGGCCAGCTCGGCCGCGTCGAGTTCAAGTTTACCGGCCAACTCAAGGATGGAGGCGGTCTCAATGGGCGGGAAAACGGACGGCATGAATTTCCCCAGCGCCTTGGCGTCAATAATCGCATAGGCGATCTGGTCCGGCTGCTGAGCCACAATCCTGCCCCAGATGGCGTAGCGCTTGGGCCAGAAATCCTCGCCCTCGTCATAGAAGCGCTTGGCTTGCTTGTTGACCACAATGCCGAACGGCACGCAGTCCAGGCGGGTGACAATGCCGCCGTCAAACTTGGGCGCTCGGGCGTCAATCGCCACGGCGTGACACTGGCGCGGGTCGCCCACCGGCTGCGCCCCGTTGTCGAGCAGGACCCGCAGCAGGGTGCCGGTGTTGTACGGGGTGCCGCGGATGAGGAAGTTGTCGGCAGCCGCACCCCAGTACTCCTTGAGCCAGGCGATGTTGGCCTGAAATCCGCCGGCGGCCACCACGACCGTCCGCGCCTGGACCTGCCGGGCCGATTCACCCGAGCCCACCAGCGCGCCCCAGCAGCGGCCGTCGCGCATGATCAGGTCGGTCACTTCCGACTCATAGGCAATCCGCACCCCGAGCTGTTGGGCGGTGTGGTAATAGGCGTTCAGCAGCGCCTTGCCTCCGCCCAGAAAAAAGGCGTTTGTGCGTGACAGGTTCAGCGTGCCACGCAGGGGAGCCTGAAAGCGGCCGCCGTGAGCCTCCATCCAGACACCGATGTCGGTGGACTCGCGTAGGGTCAGGCGGGCGAGGTGTTCGTCGGTCTTGCCGGCGGTGACCCGCAGCAGGTCGTCCCAGAACTCGTCCTCGTCATACGGCCCGGTCAGGAAGGCGTTGGCCCGCGTGTGCACATAGCGCAGGTTGCGCGTGTGGCGGCTATCGCCGCCCCGAAACGCCTCGGGCGCGCACTCCAGCAGCAGCACGCTGGCCCCGCTCCGGGCGGCGGTCATGGCCGCGCACAGGGCGGCATTTCCCCCGCCGATGACCAGCACGTCAAAGGTCTGGGACAGATCCGGTTCGGCTTCCATGCAGGCCGAAATTATGCGGCTTGGGTCATTCCTGCAAGAGCCGGAGATAGTCAGCAGGGTGCACTTTGGTATAGTCTGCCCAGAACAACCAAGGGAGGTATCGCCACTGTGCCGCCGCACCACAGCGCCCCGTCCGCCTTTCGTACGGTCGGAGAGCGTAGCCAGAACCTGGACCAGATTGATCTCAACGCCGAGTTTCGACACACCCTCGACCTGATCGAGCAGGACTGCCCGTGCCTGTTCCTGACCGGCAAGGCCGGCACCGGAAAATCGACCCTGCTGCACTACCTGCGCGAGACGACCGACCGGGCCACGGCCGTCCTGGCGCCGACCGGCGTGGCCGCCCTCAACGTCGGAGGCCAGACCATCCATTCCTTTTTTCGTTTTCCGCCGACCCTGATCGATCCGGCCACGTTGCGCAGACGCCGGAGTGCCAAGCTGTTCCAAAAGCTGGAAACCCTGATCATCGACGAGGTGTCCATGGTCCGGGCCGACGTGATGGCCGGGATTGATACGGCCCTGCGTCTCCACCGCGACAATGTCCAGACGCCGTTTGGCGGGGTGCAGGTCATCCTGTGCGGCGATCTGTTCCAGCTGCCGCCGATTGTTCGCGAGCGGGACATGCAGACCTTTTTTGACCAGCAGTACGGCGGACCGTACTTTTTCTGCGCCAAGGTTTTTGCAGAGCTTCAGCCCTGCTCGGTCGAACTGACGACGATCTACCGCCAGCACGATGAGGATTTCATCTATGTGCTGAATAAAATTCGCGAGAACGATGTAGACGCCGAACTGCTGGCCGTGTTGAACGCCAGAGTGCGGCGGGGCGGCGAGCCGCCCCAGGACTCGTCTTTCATTACCCTGACCGCCACAAACCAGGCCGCACTGCGCAAGAACCAGGCCTGTTTGGAGCGCATCGCCGAGCCCGTCCATACCTACCCAGCCGAGGTCAGCGGTCAGTTTGAGGAATCCATCTTTCCGACCGAAGAGCTGCTGGAGCTGAAACCCGGCGCCCAGGTCATGCTGATCAGAAACGATCCCTACAAACGCTGGGTCAACGGCAGCATCGGGCGGATCAGCAGCCTGACCGACACCCAGGTGCGGGTCGAGATCGGCGGG
>JAAXHF010000100.1 GCA_012271025.1 Deltaproteobacteria bacterium
ATACCGAGCGGCACCCCGGCATGCGAGACCAGAAACAGGGGTGGGAAGGCGTACAGCGGGCCGGGACACTGGGGCGGTTCGGCCATGTTCGGGCTCTCGTCAAACGGCACGAAGGCGTCCTCGATGGTGAAGTCGTGACTGCCGGTGCCGCGCATGCCGGTGGTGTGCCAGGTGTCGCTGATCGTGGCGGCCGAAACCGGCACCAGCATCACCCGTGTTTCCGGCTGACCGTTGGCCAGGCGGCGGGGCTGACCGTTTTCATGGACCATTGACCCGCACACCAGCACGCTGGCGTGTCGGCAGCCGCTGGCAAAGCGCCATGTGCCGCTCACTCGGTAGCCGTTGTCAACGAGGTCGGCGCGCTGGGGCGGCCGGAGCTGACCGGCCGCAACGCTGGAGGTGTGACCGAACAGGCGTTGGGCGACATGCGGAGCCAGAAAGGCGGCCAGAAAGCTGGCCGCAGTGGCGATCATCGACACCCAGCCGACCGAACCGCTGAGACGCGACAGCTCCTCCACGACCCGAACCTGGGCCATCGGGTCGAGCTGTCCGCCGCCATACGCCCGAGGCACGCCCATGCGGAAGACGCCAGCCTCCATCAGAGCCTGGGCCAGGTCTTCCGGCAGGTGCCGCTCGGACTCCATGCTGTCGGTGGCAGCCTCGATGTGTGGGGCCAGGGCGTGTACGGCACGCAGGATGTGGTCGAGGTCGGCGCTGTCCTGGGTTGGCATCGGGCGGCTCCTTATCCTGAGGCGAACCAGTTCTCGTCCCGCAGCTGAGCCCAGATTTTTTGCACCACGGCTCCGCCGCGTTTTTGGACCTGCTCGGCATCGTCACACACCAGGTGGCCCTGAAAAACCTGGAAGCGGCCGTCGGTCATGACATGCTGGACGCTCAGACCGTGGGCGTACAGCAGGTTGTTGAGCGGCTCGGGGGGGACGGCTCCGACCCCGCTCAGGAAGCCGCTGACATCGACCGTGCACAGGTCGGCCTTAGCCCCCGGCGCAATCCGGCCGATATCGTCCCGGCCCAGCCCTCTGGCTGCCCCCAGGGTGGCGCCCTCCACCGCGTCCCAGACTGTGGGCAGGCGTAAGGGCGCCGGGCTGCTGGGCTGGAGGAGATGCGCCCGAGCCCGGCCGTACAGGACCGCCAGCTTGAGGTTCTCGATGTAGTCGTTTGAATGGGTGTCAATACCGATCGTTGTTCTGACACCGGCGGCCAGCGCCTCGGGGTAGGGTTGGGTGCCGCTGCTACCCCCGGCGCCGCCCCCGGACGGACAGTGGGCGTAGGTCAGGTTTTTCTTGGCCACAAACGGCAGGTCGTGGGTCAGGTCAATCCCGGTGAAGTGAGCGCCAAAAACGGGCTGGGTATAAAAGCCCAGTTCATCCAGCCACACGGCCGGGCGTTTGCCCCACAGGCGCTCGACCGTATGGGTTTCCTGGGCGCTCTGGGACAGGTGGATGTGGATGCCGTTGCCGATTTCCCTGGCTGCGGCCAGGATGGCGGCCATGGTCTTGGGGGTATGCGTATCCGTGGCGTGGGGCGCCATTTGGGGCCGAATCCGCCCGTCCTCAGCCCCGTTGTGGGCCAAGCCAAAGCGCCGGTTGGCCTCAATCTCGTCCAGGGTGTCCTGTTCCGAGCCGGTCAAGACCTGGTCGGCCTGGCGAAACCAGATCGGAAACAGCCGGCCAATGCCCGGAATCATGCCGCCCGGATAGCCGCGCACGCCCCAGCGCCCGGCAAGACGCACATAGGACTCGGCCTGGCGCAGGCTGAGGCTCATCTCGACCTGGGTCGTACAGCCCGAGCGGAGCAGCTCGGCCAGGTTGTAGGCGGTTAAGGCGTCCAGGTCTTCGGTGCTCAGCAGCTCGACCAGTTCGAGCGGGCGGGCGTAGGAGCGGCCGCCCTCAATAATCCCCCGGGTCGGGGTCGCCGAACAGGTGTGGGTATGGCCGGAAATGAGACCCGGCAGCAGGAGCTGGCCGGTGGCGCGGACGCGGGGCGTGTCGCCCGGCAGCGGACCGCTGGTGACCGCTTCGATGCGGTCGTGACGTACCCGCACCGCACAATCGGGCAGCAGGCTGAGCCGGCCGTTCTGAAAAACCAGGCCCCACGGCGCTTCGATAATGCAGTCGCGGTGAGGCGGTGTGTCTTGGAGCGGCGGGGCAGCGGCGGACTGCTGGGCGGGCGTGGTAGCCCCAAAAGCCGCCCCGGCCAGCGCGCCCTGGACCAGGAGCTGACGGCGGCTCAGGCTCGGCTCTCCAGGCTCTGCCGGATGACACACAAAGCAGGCGCCCTGGAAGTCTGAGTGTAACTGAGAGAGGCTCATCGTTGCTGTTCTCCGTGTCGGCTGTGCAAATCAGAGCAGGGCGCGTTTGACCCGTTCGCCAACGCCCCGTAGCCGCTGCACCGGTTCGTTGGCAAACACAAAGCGCACATATCTGTCACTGTTGGCGCTGCCCCAGTTGACCATGGGCGTCGCCGCAATCTTGCCCGAGGCGAGCAGCCGCTCTGAGGCCGTGACACCATCCATGCCCAAGGGCGAGACATCCAGCAGAAACGACCAACCACCGTGCGGCGGAACGACCACAAAGTCGCCCAACTCGTCCAGCAACACATCCCGACGGCGCTGCCATTCCTCGACACAGGCGGCAATGCCGTCGTCGGGATCGTTGATGGCGGTGGCAACGGCTCCCATTGCCAGACCCGTCTGGCACACCACGTTGCTGATGCTGACCCTGGCGACATCGGCCACAATGTCAGCCGGGCCAACCACCCAGCCCACCCGCCAGCCGATCATGCGGTATTCCTTGGACGCCGAGCCGACGCTGATGACTCGTTCACGCATGCCCGGGAAGGCGGCCGGATGAACGACTGGGCGGCCGTCGTACACAATCCGCTCCATTGCCGCATCGTTGATGAGCCAGCACTTGGCCTGTTGACAAAAGGCGATCAGCGCCGACCACTCTTCGTGTGTGAAGACCGCCCCGGTGGGCATGGAGGGGCTCATCAGCAGGGCTGCCCTGACGGCGTGGGGATCAAGGCTGGCCAGCGCCGCCATATCCAGGCGCCAGCCCTGGGCCGAGGGCAGCAGGGGCACAAAACGTGGCACTCCGCCCGCCAGACGGACCCGATTCACCAGGCCGACATAGATTGGATCGGTCAGCAAAACCTCGTCGCCGGGTTCCAGAGTCGCCAGCAGGACATTCAGGATGCCCGACAGCCCGCCGGCGCTGATCAGGCATTCGGTCTTCCAGTCGTAGGCCTGGCCCGACTGTCGCGTGACCAGACGCGTGGCCGCCTGGCGGACGCTATCGAGCCCGAAAAAGGGCAGATAACTGTTGGCCGCGTCGTCATCCACCGCCCGTTTGGTAAAGGCCAGCGCGCTGGCTGGCGGGCGCAGGTCGGTGTCGAGATTTTCCAGCCGCAACACCTCGGGGTCTTCGAGGCTGTCGGCCAGCGCGCCCAGCTGTTCAACGCCGATCTGGGTGATGTGCGTCAGGCGTGAGACGGACATATGTGTGCTCCAGGCTGGCAGCAGAAAGCCCGAGCCGCTAAATGCCGTACACCCGAGCCGCGCTGTCGCCCAATATATTACGACGGGCCGTCTCCGAAAGCGGGGCAACCAGCTCTTGCAGCTCTTCCATGTAGTTCCCGGGGTGGTCAAAGTGGGGATAGTCGGTTGCCCAGAAGAACCGATCCTGGCCAACATAGTCGATGATGTGGGCCAGCGCCCGCTCGTCCGGATCGCCCGAAATCCAGCACTGGCGCTTGAAATACACACTCGGCTTTTCCTTGAGCGGCACACTATCGCCCAGGCTGGTCTCATAGGTCGTGTCCATGCGGTCCAGGGCCGCCCCGATCCAGCCCGCCCCGGATTCCAGCACCACCGCCTTGATGTTTGGGAAACGGTCAAACAAACCCCACTGAAACAGGCCATAAAACGCCTGCTGGGGGCCCTGCATGCCCAGCGCGTTCTGCATCCAGCGCGCCTTGCCCATGCCGTCAAAGCGCTGATAGGTCCGAATCTTGGGATGCTCGGCCATGGGATGGATGGCGACCGGAACGTCGAGGTCCTGGGCTGTGGCCCAGAAGGCGTCGTGGTCGGGATGGGCGTGGGGGATGCGGGTCAGCGTATAGGGGGCCACAAACGCGCCTCTGGCCCCGGCCCGCACCGAGCGTTCCAGCTCGGCGGCGGCTTTGACCGGATCGGCCAGCGAAATGTGGGCGATGGCAATCAGGCGGCCGTCCGAGTCGGCGCAGAAGTCGCACAGCCAGCGGTTATAGGCCTGGGCGTAGGCCAGGGACAGCTCGGCGTCCTCCAACTCGCACTCCCAGGTCAGGCCCAGGCTCGGATACAGGATGGCCTTGGCAATGCCCTCCTGGTCCAGCAGGGCAACGCGTTCTTTGGGGTCCATGGAGCCGAACGGCGCATTGCCCGGGTAGGACTGCTCCATCAGCTCCGCCATCTCCTGACTGCTCTTGCCCATCGCCCCCAGACCGGTCAGCGTCTGGATATTGAAGAAGCGTGAGGGCTTGCCGTCCAGCTCCAGCACCTCTCTGCCGTCGTGGCGGCGGATGCGCAGCGCCCGGTCACGGTAGGCCGGATCAATGTATTTCTCCCAGGCGTCGAGGGGTTCGAGAATATGTCCATCGGCGTCGATGATATTGCCATAGTCGAGTGCCATGCTGTTGTCTTCCTTTCACGGGTCTGACGAGTGGGTACGTTCGGCCGATTCTAACCGATTCCGGCCGAGACGGCCACGGGCTTCGCACCGTCGTAAGCCGTGCCACGCCGTCAGACCTGCGGTCCGTAGCCGTTTCCAAAGACGGAAGCGGCTGTGGTGTCTCACTTTACAATTCTCTTTTCGCGAAGGGCTCTCCTGGCGCAAAAATCCCCCTGCGCTTCGCGCCCGCCGACAGGGCTCAGGACAGGCTTCCTCCTTTGCCAACGTGTGATGCATATTATGCCGATTACGCTCTTCAGGCCGTCCGTGCGCCCCCTCACCCGGCCCTGCGGGCCACCCTCTCCCTCCAGGGGAGAGGGTAAAAAAGCCCCTCTCCCCGTGAGGGAGAGGGGTTGGGGTGAGGGGTCTCCGGGCAGCCTATCGGTGGACGCTGTCATGTGCATCACACGTTACCAAAGGGGGACTGAGGAGGATTTTCCGGCGTATGGCGCGTCCT
>JAAXHF010000021.1 GCA_012271025.1 Deltaproteobacteria bacterium
AGAAACGCCTTGGCCGCCATCGGATACTTGCCCTTCTCGCGGGTGAAGGACTCGCCCTCCACCAGGAAGGTCCGGCGACCCGATCCCGGCGCCTCGCCCATTCGCGGGCCCTGTGATTTGTAGGCGTCCTCCATGTGCCGGTCCCACAGCCACTCCGGCTCCATCATATGCGAATCGGTATCGACAATCTTGAATCCATCACGCATCGTCGTGTTCCTCCGTCTTGGGTGTTGTGTCATTCATACGCGTTTTGGGGGGGGCTTGTCACCACCGTCCGCGTCCTCAGGTGATGAGGCGCAGCAACCGTCTGTCCTCGAGGTGGCGCTCCAGCACCTCTTCCAGGCTGCCTGCGGTCTGCCAGGCCGCGCATTTCAGGTGGCGCTTGGCGGCCGGCAGGTGCAGGTAGCGCACTGCGTCCCGAAACCCGGCCCCGCCGACCACGTTGAGCCGGGGTCCGACCAGGCAGCCCCGCATGCACGAGGTCTCCCGCACCCGGACCTGATCGCCCAGCCCTTTCTCACCAACCAGCTGTCGCAAGGCTCGGGCCAGGGCCGGGCCGTTCAGCTCTTGGGCCGTCCGGTCGGCGGGACGGAGCTTCAGCCGGACGCGGTTGTGGCTACAGTGCAGATGGGTGCACAGGTAGAAGTTGATGCGATCAGACGCGGTGTCGGTGTTCATGTCTGGAGTCCCTGACACGTCTCACAGATTATTAGGTTACAGATTATAGATTTTGGCCACATTGTCGCCCAGAATCAGCCGTTGGTCTTCGTCCGGCAGGCTGGAGACCGCCTGTTTGGTCTCTTCGACCGCAGCCGGGCTGGCGTCAAAGTGGGGGAAGTCCGAGGCCCAGATGAACTTATCGGCCCCGCAGTGCTTGACCACGTCCGGGATCGTTGTCTCGTCGGGATCGAAAGAGATCCAGCACTGGCGTCGGAAGTACTCGCTCGGATACTCCTTGAGGCCCGTCTTCCAGCTCAGCAGCTTGTGTTTGGCGTCGAGCCGTTCCAGAAAGTGGGCGATCCAACCGCCGCCGGTTTCGAGCAGCAGCACCTTGAGGCGCGGAAAGCGGTCAAACACCGCGCCCTGACACAGCGCGGCAAAGGCTGCCTGCACGTCAAACATCACCACGCTGAAACGGTAGCCGTGGAGCGGGCTCGACACTGCGGTGACCGACTCGTTCATCTTCCACTGATGGCCGAGGAAGTATTCGTTCAGGGAAACGTGAAAGCCGATCGGCATGTCGGCCTCTTGCAGCACGGCCCAGAACGGGTCGTAGGCGCGATCCCAGTACGGAATCTGGCTGGGCGGAGCCGCGCGCATAAACGCGCCCCTGACGCCCAGCTTGGCCACCCGCTGGACTTCCTTGACCCCCTCGTCAATGTCAAGCAGCGATATATGGGCGACCGGGATCAAGCGCCGGGGGTCGGCGCTGCAGAAATCAATGACCCAGTTGTTATAGGCCCGAGCATAGGCGGCGGCCAGGGCGGCTTCTTTCACCTCAACCTCCCAGGTCAGGCCCAGCGAGGGAAAGATGGCGGCCGCATCCACGCCTTCCTCATCCATGTAGCTGAGGCGGGCGGTCGGCTCATAGGCGCCCTTGGGACCGTCGAAGTAGCTGAAGCTGCCCGAGGTGGCAATCTCCTGGTAGGGCTGGCCGATCCCCCCCACCGCCGGTCCGACCCCGCGCAGGTTGGCCGAAGGACGGCCGTCGATCACGAAATACTCGACGCCGTCGGGGTCTTTTTCCATGCGGATAGCCCGGTCTTTATACTTGCCCTCCAGGTAGCGCTGCCACAGATCGGGCGGTTCGAGGATATGTCCGTCGGCGTCAATCACTTTTCCGGCTGCCATCGCTCATCCCTCCTTTGCGTGAAGCCGTTCGGCCTCAGCCCTTGGGCAGGCCGAGCACCCGCTC